>NZ_JAAGPL010000339.1:0-5392 GCF_017104785.1 Burkholderia sp. Ac-20353
CGCCGGCGCGGCAAGCTGGCGGTCGTCGCCGTGGCGCGTGCGGATGCACGGGCGCGTCGGCGTGAAGCGAGGCCTGTAGCGTCTTCCCGATTCCCGATTCCCGATTCCCGATTCCCGATCTGGCGATGTGGCGATGTGGCGATCCAGCGACGTCGCCGGCGTGCCGGCGGCGCCTGACGCCCGGCGCGCGGCACGGACGACCGCTCGTCCGCGCGCACGTCCCGGGGCATCCTCCCGCCGCTTCTTTACGCGATTTTTACGTTTCGATGCACGCCTTTGCCGGGATTTTCACGCGGGTCTTCATATGATGGATCACGTGGAAACGGATGCGGTGCGCGTCGGCGCGCAAGCGCATCCGGCCTGCAGCACCGCCGGCCGGATGTCGACAGCAAGCGCCGCTGTGCCGCGAGGAAAATCGCCATGTCCCTAGCTCCCCTGACCGGCCATCGTCCGGACAACCTCGGCCAGGCGCGCACCGCCGCGCACTCGATGTTCGATCCGGCGCTCGTGCGGCCGGCGATCGTGGAATCGTTCAGGAAACTCACGCCGCGCACGCAGTTCCGCAACCCGGTGATGTTCTGCGTGTACGTCGGCAGCATCCTGACGACGATTCTGTGGGTCGCCGCGCTGTTCGGCCAGGCCGAGGCGCCGGCCGGCTTCATCGTCGCGGTCGCGCTGTGGCTGTGGTTCACGGTGCTGTTCGCGAACTTCGCGGAGGCACTCGCCGAAGGTCGCTCGAAGGCGCAGGCCGCATCGCTCAGGAGCGCGAAGCACAACGTCGTCGCGAAGAAGCTCGCGGCACCGCATGCGAATGCCGCGGTCGAGGTGATGGGGTCCAGCGACCTGCGGCGCGGCGATGTCGTGCTCGTCGAGACCGGCGACACGATTCCCGCGGACGGCGACGTGATCGAAGGCGTCGCGTCGGTCGACGAATCGGCGATCACCGGCGAGTCCGCGCCGGTGATCCGTGAAGCGGGCGGCGACTTCTCGTCGGTCACAGGCGGCACGCGCGTGCTGTCCGACTGGATCGTCGTGCGCGTCAGCGTCAATCCGGGCGAGGCGTTCCTCGACCGGATGATCGCGATGGTCGAAGGCGCGAAGCGCAAGAAGACGCCGAATGAAATCGCGCTGACGATCCTGCTGGTCGCGCTGACGATCGTGCTGCTGCTCGCGACCGCGACGCTGCTGCCGTTCTCGACATTCGCGGTCGAGGCCATGAAAGCGGGCCACGTGGTGACGATCACCGCGCTCGTCGCGCTGCTCGTGTGCCTGATCCCGACGACGATCGGTGGCCTGCTGTCCGCGATCGGCGTGGCCGGGATGAGCCGGATGATGCAGGCGAACGTGATCGCGACGTCGGGCCGTGCGGTGGAAGCGGCAGGTGACGTCGACGTGCTGCTGCTCGACAAGACCGGCACGATCACGCTCGGCAACCGCCAGGCGTCGACGTTCGTGCCGGCCCCGGGCGTGACCGAGGAAGCGTTGGCGGACGCCGCGCAGCTGTCGTCGCTCGCCGACGAGACGCCGGAAGGCCGCAGCATCGTCGTGCTCGCGAAGCAGCGCTTCAACTTGCGCGAACGCGACATGCAGGCGCTCCATGCGGTGTTCCTGTCGTTCAGCGCACAGACGCGAATGAGCGGTGTCGACCTGCCGGGTCGAGAGATTCGCAAGGGTGCGGCCGATGCGGTCAAGCACTACGTGGAAGTCCACGGCGGACATGTCGCGTATGAGGTCGATACGCTCGTGGCTGACATCGCGCGGCGCGGCAGCACGCCGCTCGTGGTCGCGGAGCGGTACGACGGCGCGGCACGCGTGCTCGGCGTGATCGAGCTGAAGGACATCGTGAAGGGCGGCATCAAGGAGCGCTTCGCGGAACTGCGCAAGATGGGCATCAAGACCGTGATGGTGACGGGCGACAACCGGCTCACGGCCGCGGCGATCGCGGCGGAAGCGGGCGTCGACGACTTCCTCGCGGAAGCGACGCCGGAGGCGAAGCTCGCGACGATCCGCGAGCACCAGGCGGCGGGGCGCCTCGTCGCGATGACGGGCGACGGCACCAACGATGCGCCGGCGCTCGCGCAGGCCGACGTCGCGGTCGCGATGAACAGCGGCACGCAGGCGGCGAAGGAAGCCGGCAACATGGTCGACCTCGACTCGAACCCGACGAAGCTGATCGAGATCGTCGAGATCGGCAAGCAGATGCTGATGACGCGTGGCTCGCTGACGACGTTCTCGATCGCGAACGACATCGCGAAGTACTTCGCGATCGTCCCGGCCGCGTTCGCGACGACCTATCCGCAATTGCGCGTGCTCGACGTGATGCATCTCGCGTCGCCGTCGTCGGCGATCCTGTCGGCGGTGATCTTCAATGCGCTGATCATCGTCGCGCTGATTCCGCTCGCGCTGAAGGGCGTCACGTACCGCCCGCTCGGCGCGGCGCCGCTGCTGCGCCGCAACCTGCTGATCTACGGGCTCGGCGGCATGCTGCTGCCGTTCCCGTTCATCAAGCTGATCGACATGGTGCTGGTCGCGTTCGGATGGGCATGACCGTGAACGGACAGCCCGCGCGCCGTCGTCGCGCCGCGATCACGATGCCGTCCGATGGTGGCAATCGGCGACCGGCGCTGCCGCCAGCGCTGCCACCAGCGTTGCCACCAGCGCAGCGCCCGCACCGGACCGTTGCCGCATGAGCGAACCGGCCGTGGTCGTCGTCGTCGTGGATGGCGACCGTTTCATCCGTCATTTCGTGCACGCGGCGCTGAAGGCGGAACACATGCACGTATGCGAAGCGGCGACCGGTGCCGAAGGCGTCGCGGCGGTCGCCGCGCGCCGTCCCGACCTGATCGTCGCGGACATCAGCGTGCCCGACCTGGGTGGCGTCGCGCTGATCCACGCGCTGCGCGACCAGTCCGCTGCGCCGCTGATCGTGCTGTCGGCGCTGAGCACGGAAGCCGACAAGGTCGCCGCGCTCAACGCGGGCGCCGACGATTACCTGACCAAGCCGTTCGGTTCGGCCGAGCTGATCGCGCGCATCCGCGCGCACCTGCGCCGGCAGGCGGGCGGCGCGCATGTCCGGGACGCGTGCGTGCGTTTCGGCGACGTGACCGTCGATCTCATCGACCGGCAGGTGCTGCGCGGCGGCGCGCGCGTGCATCTGAGCCCGATCGAATACCGATTGCTCGCGGTGCTCGCGCATCATGCAGGCCGGCTGCTGACGCACGACCAGCTGTTGCAGGAGGTGTGGGGCGCCGCGCACGAGAAGGATCCGCATTACCTGCGCGTCTATGTAGGGCATCTGCGCCGCAAGCTGGAACGCGATCCGGGCCGGCCCGAGCACATCCTGACGGAGACCGGTGTCGGTTATCGGCTGACCGGCGCCGACGAGTCGCGCGATTCACGCTGATAGCGCTCGCGTGTAGCGGTCGTGATGCATGGTGACTGCGCGTCGGCGACGCTGCGCGCGTGTGGCGCCGCCAGCCGATTTAGCGCGTGCTCGTTGCGCCGCTGGCCGAATTACGGCGTGCTCGGTGTGCGCGTTGCGCTCGTTGCGGGGGATTCGTCGGCGACGGCAATGGCCGGCCGGCGCAGCTGCGCGTCGAACTGCTGCACGCGCAGCACGACGCGTTGCGCGTAGCGCTTCGTCCCGCCGTTGTAGCGGACGAGCGCGGTTTCGATGTCGCCGTCCGCGTCGTCGAGATAGCCGCGGAAGATCGCCGCGCCGATCCGCACGTTGGTCGCGGGATCGGACAAGTCCTTCACATGCGCGACGAGATCGCGATGCGCGGCGGGCAGCACCTGCATCAGCCCGCGCGCGCCCGCGACGCTGACCGCGTGGCGGTCGAAGCCCGATTCGACCGCGATGATCGCGAGCAGCAACGCGGGCGCGAGCCCGTAGCGGTCCGACTCGGTCTGCACCGCGTGCGCGATCGTCAGCGCGTCCGCATACGCGACGTGAAAGCGCTTGCGCAGCGTCGCGACGATAGTGTCGAGCGCGAACGGCGTGTCGGGTGCCGCATCGGCGGCGGGAGAGAGGGGCGCGGCGGCGACTTGCGCGCCTGCGGGAGGAGGCGCGACAGCGGCCGACAGCGCAAGGGAGGCTGCCATCAGCAACAGTTTCAGGGAGGCGGCCGGGCGCTTGCGCCGGCCTTGCCGGTGACCCGCTTCGTTGGTTCCGTGCATGTCGTGGCACCGTGATTCGGATGCCTTCGACTGTACGTAGCCGCGCGTTGCGATGGTCGAAAGAGTTGCGGGCGGTGGGTAAATGTTGCGTAAAGAGTGGGGCGCCGCGCACGCCGACGACGCATGCGCTGGCAGCCAGCACCGCGGCGGCGGATGCGCGCCTGGTATCGGCGCGAGCGCCCGCCTAGCGTCGCCTGCGGTCCTGCGGCCCGCCGCCGCGCGCCACGCGCCACGCGATGCTGCCGAGTGCGCCCACCGCGATCACGAGCGACGCCCACAGCACGTAGCGGCGCATCGCGTCCGTATCCGCGGCGCCATGGGTCGATGCGGCCTGCGGCGTCACCGGCTGCGCTTCGCCGACGCGCGCGGGCCTGATCTCGGTCGACGCGCCGATCAGCAGCGATTCGCGGCTGACCGCGGACGACGCAAGTGATGCGTTGCCGACGCCAAGCGTGAACGGCGGTGCGCCGCGCGCGACGAACGTCAGCGAAGCGGGGCGCCAGCCGACTGTGGCGGCCGGCAGTCCGCTGCCCAGCCCGCCGTTGCGCATGTCCACGACGATACGCCACAGGCGGTCCGCGTCCGCCGCGAACTCGAGCGGCGGATTGCGCTGTTCGCCGGCCTTGCCCTGCAGCCGGAACAGCATCGCGTCCGCGACGTCGTGCCACGGCGATTGCGTGTCGGTCCGGGCCTGGATCGTTGCGTGCGCAATGGTATTGCGCTGCGGCAGGTCGATGCGCAGCCGGTCGATGGGATACGCGCCGTCCGTCTCGAACAGATACTCGCCCGGCGTGCCGCCGGCCCGCATCCGCACGCCGGTGCGCCATTGACGCGGCGCTGCCGCGCGATCCGCGGCGCCGCGCGTGCGCGTTTCCGCTTCGGCGGACGCGATGTCCGGCGCGCCGTCGAGCCAGTTCAGCCGCAGATAGCGCTGCCGCACGCCGTCGAGCGCGATGCGCTCCTGCGTCAGCGTGTGGCCGTCATATGCGACCTTCAGCAACTGCGTGTCCGTCAGCGGCTGCCAGCTGCGCAGGTCGTCGCTCGCGTCGATGCTCACGCGCCCCTGGTAGCTGTCGTTGCGCAGATGGATCAGCAGCGCACCGACCTGCCCGTCGGCATGTGACAGGTCGACGAGATCCGCGTGGCGGCGCGCGTGCGGCGGCGCGGCGACGGTCGCACGCAGCGAGCCGTCCGCGGCGACCGACACGCCGAG
>NZ_JAAGPL010000340.1:0-5229 GCF_017104785.1 Burkholderia sp. Ac-20353
TGCAGCAGCGTGAGCGCGGCGCGGCCGGCGCGCTGCGTCTGGCCGGCCTTGTCGACGAGCATGAACGGCAGCTCGGGCCATTGCCATTCCTGCAACGGCACGGCGGGCTCGCGCGGCGGCAGTAAAACAATCAGCGTGCTCAAGGGCTCCTCTCCCGAATGGTGTCGTTATAGCTGGTCGCGGATACGCACGACCCGCGTCGAGTGCGTGGTCGGATCACGATACACGAGCGAGGTGCGATCGACCTCCGCGCGATCGTGCTGGATCCGGCCATGCACGATGAAATAGCTCGAATTGACATCGATCTGGCTCGTGTCGAGCGTCACGTTCGGCGCGCCGGCGCCGCGCAGCGCGAGCGTCACGTCGCCGACGTTGCGGAAAAACACGGTCTCGCGGCGCGACACGAGCGCCTGCGCCGACGCGACGCTCATCCCCGGCACGAGCGCCGCGATCACCTCGGCGGGCGCGGTGTTCATGTTCACGGCCGTCGTCGTCGGCAGCACGGTCACGAACGGGCGCAGCCGTTCGACCATTTCCGGCGTCACGCCGTCGACGTCGAGCAGGCTGTCGACGCCCGTCATGATGAGCGGCGACGGCCCACGATCGCTGTCGGCAAGGCCCGGCTCATCGGTGAAGGTCGTGCCCTGCGTGCCCGTGCCCGCTTCCGGTACCACGGGCGCGCCCCCGACGCCAGGCAGCGTCGGCATCTGGAAGCGCGACGACGAATGCATCAGGCCCGCGCGCACCTGCATCGCGATCCGCTTCGCGAACGCGCCGTCGTAGCCGAGGGTCGACAGCAGGCGCGCGAATGCCTGGAGCTGCACGGCGTTCAGCTGCAGCACGCCGGGCGCGGGCGTCGACACGAGGTTGCGCAGGTTGAACTTCGCCTGCGCGTCCTCGATCGAGCCGGAAATATAGGTGTCGTCGCCGCCGCTGCCGTCGGTGATGCCGATCTTGCCCATGAAGTCGGACAGCTTCGTCTTCGCGATCGGCACGGCCCAGATGCCGCCGAGGTACGTGATGCCGGGCGCCGTGTCGCCTTCGGAGCGCAGCACCATCCGCGTCCAGTCGAGCGCGCCGCGTGAGACCCACTGCGCCTGCGCGAGCACGCGCTGGTTCTCTATGCGGCGCACCTGCACCTGCTGGCGCCACAGCATCCCCGACACGAGGATCGCCGCCAGCGCGACGACCAGCAGCGCGGTGATGATCGCGGCGCCGCGTTGCCGGCGCGTTCGGGTCGGCGCGTGCGCGAAGGAGGGGAACGAGGGAGAGCGACGCACGCGCATCGTCATTCCCCGACCAGGAAGATGCGCGTAACCGGCACGCGCAGCGACGTCGCGCCGATGCTGACCTGCAGGCCCGTCACCGCGCGCGGCGGCGGCGCGTTGCCGAGTTGCGGCACCTTCTGCGCGTCGATGTTCTGCACGAGCGCGTCGTCGGCCGCCTGCAGGCTGGTGGTCCAGCCGACGCGCGGTACGTAGAACTTCGCGTTGATCGCGCCGACCCCGCCCATCAGCGCCACCGCGCTCCAGCCGTCGACGCTGACGTTCTTCAGCGTGTCGCGCAGCCGGTTCGCGTCGTCGAACGGCGGCGATGCGTAACGCACGACGCGGCCGCCCGCGATCCGGTAGCGGACCACCTGCAGCCGCGGCGCGGCGCCCGGCACGTCGAATTCGCGGACGATCTGCAGCGTGTTGCCGGCGACGCCGATCGCGGGCTGGCCCGCTTCGTCGTCGGTCGCCGCGCGGCGCGCGTCGATGCGCATCTGGTCGAACATCTGCGCGAAGATGCGCTCGTCCTCCATCGCAGACGCGACCTTGTCGCGGCCGCGCATGATCTGGTCGAGCCCGCGCCACGCCAGCACGGCAACGACCGCGAGAATCGCGATCGCGATCATCAGTTCGATCAGCGTGAAGCCGCGTGCCGAACGGCGTCCTCTGCGGGGATGCGCCCCGGAGGAAGTGCCGTTGCCGCGCGCACGGCGGAACGCGTCAGAGCGAGCGGCTGGTTTCATTCGCGACCACCGTGACCATCTGTGCGAGGACGCCCGAGCGTCCCGGCGAACTCACCGATACCTCGACGCGCCGGAACACCGGATTCGGCGTCGCGCTGACGCGCTGCGTGCAGACGAGCTGCACATTGCCTTGCGAACAGTCGAAGCTTTGCTCGCCGATCTGCGGCCACGCATGCGCAAGGCGCAGCTGCGCGAGCGCGTTGTCGGCGCTCCAGCCGGCCAGCAGCCGGCTATGCAGGTCCGACGCGCCGGTCGCCATCGTGCCGACCGCGCGGATCGACGCGGCCAGCGCAATCGCGATGATCGCGAGCGCGACCAGCACCTCGATCATCGTGAAACCACGTGCCGAACGCAGCGCCGTCGACGGGCGCAGCGCGGAAAAAGGGGAGAGCGGCCGACGACGCATCGTCACTGCACCTCGTAGCGGCCGTTGCCGGTGCCGACGATCGTCGCGCTGCCGGCTGTCGAATGCAGCGTCACGCGCACCGGCGTGTCGATGCTCTCGGTGCCGAACACGACCCGCGACGCGTGCGAATCGGACCCCGGATAATCGATGTCGGCGCCCGTCACGCCACCATCCCAGTCACGCGGGCGCAGCAGGTCGTCGCGCAGCGTGCGCCAGCCGTCGGGCGTGCTCACGTCGAAGCGAAAGCCGTGCGCGGTCGGCTGCCACGCGATCGGGCGCGCGCGCACCTGTGCCTCGTCGCCCGCGGTCTCGAACAGCAGCGCGACCCGCTGCGCTTCCTCGCGCAGGTCGGTGCGCGGATTGCGGGTCAGCGACAGCGACGCGAGCGACACGAGCAGCCCCGCGATCACGAGCACGACGAGCATTTCGAGCAGCGTGAAGCCGGCGGCCCGCGGAGCACGGAGGAGCGCAAAATCTCTTTGCGCTCCGCAGGAAGTGCCCTCGGGGCACCTCCGGTACACACCGGCGCGGCGCCCGAAGCGGAAGGTCGTTCGGCTGGCTTGCATGGACGGGCGTCGCGCGTGACGGATCAGCGGCCGCTTACTGCCACGAACCGATGTCGGAATCGCTGCCTTCGCCGCCTTCCTTGCCGTCGGCGCCGTAGCTGAACACATCGATCTCGCCGTGCACGCCCGGGTTCAGGTACTTGTACGCGTTACCCCACGGATCGTTCGGCAGGCGTTCGAGATAACCGCCGTCCTTCCAGTTGTTCGGGATCGGATCGGTGCCCGGCTTCTGGATCAGCGCCTGCAGGCCCTGGTCCTGCGACGGGTAGCGGCCGTTGTCGAGACGGTACAGCTTGAGCGCCTGCATGATCGTGCCGATGTCCTGCTTCGCGGCGATGCGGCGCGCTTCGTCCGGGCGGCTCATGATCTTCGGCACGATCAGCGCCGCAAGGATCCCGAGGATCGCGACCACCACCATGATCTCGATCAGCGTGAAACCGCGCTGACGGCGAACGGCCCCGTTGCGGCGAGTGATCCACGTTTGCATGACTGACTACCTCTTTCCAAAAAAATATCGTCGATTGAGTGACGCATCCTCGATCGCCGGACCACGACCTTACGGCACGCTTCCAGCAGACCCGAACACGGAGCACGCATTGTAAGGCGCGCATCGCCAAGGGCTTTCACCCAACGCAAATTTCACATACATCCGTACAATAGCCCGCATGAACGCGCTCTCGATCCGGATCCTCTCCCTCGCACTCTTCGCGGCGTTGTGCGCGACGGCCACCTACTGGGTCGTCACGCTGTCGGCCCGCGAAGCGCCGCTGCCCGCCGCCGCCGCGCGGCCCCCGATCCGCACCGAGGAGGCCGCCGCACTGTTCGGCGGCCAGCTCGAGCGCAATCCCGTGCAGGACATCCACCTGTTCGGCATCCTCGCGCTCCAGCGTGGCGCCGCCGCGATCGTCGGCGTCGGCGGCGAACCGCCGCGCGCGGTGTCGCTCGGCGCCGAGGTCGCGCCCGGCGCGAAGCTCGCCGAAGTCCGCGACCGCTCGATCGTCGTCGACCGCAACGGCGCCCGCGCCGAAATCCAGCTGCCGGCCAACACGCCGTCCCCCGCGATCTACATGCGCTGAGCGCCCGGTTCCGCTGACGGCCACAATGGACGTAATGGCCGTCACTGCACCATGTTGTTCAGCTCGATGATCGGCAGCATCACGGCCAGCACGATCACGAGCACGATCCCCCCCATCGCGAGAATCAGCAGCGGCTCGAGCAGGCTCGTCAGGAACATCGTGCGGCGCTCGAGTTCGCGCGCCTCGCCGTCCGCCGCGCGGTCGAGCATCGTCGTCACGTCGCCGGTCGCTTCGCCGGACCGGATCAGGTGCACGAGCACCGGCGGAAACGTCTTCACGTTGTTCAGCGCGCGCGACAGCGCCGAGCCTTCGCGCACGCGCACGATCGCGTCCTCGATGTTCGCGCGCATCGCGCGGTTCGACAGCGTCTCGCCGGCTGCCTGCAGCGCGCGCAGGATCGGCACGCCGGCCGCGGTCAAGATGCCGAGCGTGCTCGCGAAGCGCACCGTGTTGTAGCCGCGCACGAGCTTGCCCGCGAGCGGCGCGGTAAGCAGCCAGCGGTCGAACGCGAGACGCGGGCCGTCGCGCGACAGCGTCGCCTTCACGAACCAGATCACCAGCGCGACCGCGATCAGGATTGCCCACCACCAGTGCCGCACGAAATCCGACAGCGCCATCATCACGACCGTCAGGATCGGCAGCTGCTGCTTCGTGCTCGCGAACACGTTGACGACTTGCGGCACCACGTAGCTCAGCAGGAACGTGACGATGCCGAACGCGATCAGCGTGACGATCGCCGGATACGTGAACGCGAGCAGGATCTTCTGCTTCAGCGCGTTGCGCTGCTCGATGTAGTCGGCAAGGCGCGACAGCACGATGCCGAGCTTGCCCGTGTGCTCGCCGGCCGACACCAGCGCGCGGTAGATCTCCGGAAAATCGCGCGGATGCTGCGCGAGCGCATTCGCGAGCGAATGGCCGCCGAGCACCTCGGCACGGATCGCGGCCATCAGTTCGCGGATGTAGTCGCGCTCGGACTGTTCCGTCAGCACCGAGAGCGCCTCGTCGAGCGGCAGCCCGGCGATCAGCAGGCTCGCGAGCTGGCGCGTGAGGATCGCCTGCTCGCGCTGCGACAGCTTGCGGCCGAGCGCGAGACGCTGGCTGCGCGCACCGCGCGTTGCGCTGGCCGCCGGCTCGACGACGAGCGGCGTCAGCCCCTGCGTGCGCAGC
>NZ_JAAGPL010000341.1:0-237 GCF_017104785.1 Burkholderia sp. Ac-20353
GGAGAGGGGACGAAGGGAACGAGGGCGAGGGAGGAGGAGAGAGAAGCGATGGGGGGGGGAGGGGACAGGGGTGGCGAGGGAGGGGGGGGAGGGTGTAGGTGAAGGGCCTAGACCGGAATGTGGGAGGGGGGGGAGGCGCGCGAGAAGACGCGGTGTGGGAGCACTAGGGGTGGAAAAAGGAAAAGGCGGCGGGGGCAAGAATGTTCGAGATGGAGGTGAGGCGTGTGTTTTTTTTTT
>NZ_JAAGPL010000342.1:0-4869 GCF_017104785.1 Burkholderia sp. Ac-20353
TATGCAATGGGCGAGCATGCTGATCCTCGTCTACTTCGCCGAAGGCGTCGTGCGCGGCATGTCCGATCGCGGGCTGTCCGCGACGCTCGGCTGGTGCGAGACCGCGCTCGCCGTCGGCTTCTTCGCGGCGGCGCTTGCGTACGTCGCGCCGTTCAAACGCGCGGCAAAGCTGCAAAAGCAGCAGAAACAGCAACGCGCGACGCCCTGACCCTTACGCGACCGAACGTCATGAATTCTTCCGAAGCTTTTGTCTCTGCCTGCCGGCAGGCGATCGGCGCCGACCACGTGCTGACCGATCCGCACGATACCGAACCGTTTCTCACCGACTGGCGCCGCCGCTACCAGGGCGCCGCCTGCGCGGTGCTGAAGCCTGCGAACACCGATGAAGTCGCGGCGCTCGTGAAGCTCGCGAACACGCACGGCGTCGCGCTCGTGCCGCAGGGCGGCAATACGGGCCTCGCCGGCGGCGCGACGCCCGACGCGAGCGGCAGCCAGGCCGTGCTGAGCCTCGCGCGCCTGAACCGCGTGCGTGCACTCGACCCGCACAACAGCACGATCACCGTCGAAGCCGGCGTGATCCTCGCCGACGTGCAGGCGCACGCGCGCGACGCCGGGCGGCTGTTCGCGCTGAGCCTCGCGGCCGAGGGCAGCTGCACGATCGGCGGCAACCTCGCGACCAACGCGGGCGGCACCGCGGTGCTGCGCTACGGCAATGCGCGCGAGCTGTGCCTCGGGCTCGAGGTCGTGACGCCGCAGGGCGAGATCTGGGACGGCCTGCGTGGACTGCGCAAGGACAACACCGGCTACGACCTGCGCGACCTGTTCATCGGCGCCGAAGGCACGCTCGGCATCATCACCGCGGCCGTGATGAAGCTGCATCCGCTGCCGGCCGCGCAGGTCACCGCACTCGCCGCGCTCGACTCGCCGCATGCGGCGCTCGACTTCCTCGCGCTCGCGCAGCGCGCGGCCGGGCCGCTGCTGACCGGCTTCGAGCTGATGTCGGATTTCTGCATGCAGCTCGTCGGCAAGCACTATCCGCAATTGCGCTACCCGTTCGATCGCACCCATCCGCAGACGGTGCTGCTCGAACTGTCGGACAACGAAGGCGAAGCGCATGCGCGCGCGCTGTTCGAGAAACTGATGGAAGAGGCGTTCGAAGCCGGCATCGTCGTCGATGCGGTGGTCGCGGAGAATCTCGCGCAATCGCGCGCGTTCTGGGACCTGCGCGAACACATCCCGCTCGCGCAGGCCGACGAAGGGCTCAACATCAAGCACGACATCGCGGTGCCGATCTCGTCGATTGCGCGCTTCATCGACGAGACCGACGCGGCGATCCAGCAGGCGGCGCCGGGCGCGCGGATGGTGACGTTCGGCCATCTCGGCGACGGCAACCTCCACTACAACGTGCAGACGCCCGCGGGCGGCGACCCGAAGGCGTTCCTCGCCGAATACCAGGCGCCGGTCAACCGGATCGTCTACGACAACGTGCACCGCCACCGCGGCACGATCAGCGCGGAACACGGGATCGGCCAGCTGAAAATCGACGACGCGCAGCGCTACAAGTCGCCGGTCGAGATCGGGTTGATGCGCGCGCTGAAGGCCGCGCTCGATCCGCGCGGCCTGATGAACCCCGGCAAAGTGCTACGCTGAAGCCATCTCTCGAGGAGCGACGTTCGTGAAGATCCGCGTGCTGTCCGACCTGCATCTCGAAGGCAACCTGCCCGAAGTCATCCCGCATGCCGACGCGGATCTCGTCGTGCTGGCCGGCGACATCCACAACCATGCGGAAGGGTTGCGCTGGGCCGCCGAGACGTTCGATCCCGATGTGCCCGTGATCTACGTGCCGGGCAATCACGAGTACTACGACGGTGAATTCGGCGCGCTCGAAGCGGCGATGCGCGACGCGGCGCGCGCGCTCGACAACGTGTACTACCTGAACAACGATGTCTACGTCGATCCGGCCGGGCGCTTCCGGGTGCTCGGCACGACGTTCTGGACCGACTTCGCGCTGTTCGGCGACGACGCCGCCGGCATCGCGCACGCGATCGACGCGGCATCGCGCGTGATGCTCGACTTCAAGGGACTGATCCAGGTGACGTGGCCGCACGACGCGGTGCTGCATGCCGGCAAGGATGCACAGGAGCGCGGCGCCGAGCGCGATTTCACGCCGGCCGATGCGCTCGCGCTGCACCGCCGCTCGCGCGCATGGCTCGAAGCGCAGCTCGCGACGCCGTTCGCGGGCACGACGATCGTCGTCACCCACCACGCGCCGCACCGGCGTTCGCTCGCCGAACGCTACGCGCAGGATCCGGTATCGGCAGGGTTCGTCAACGATCTGGCGGGACTCGTGCGGGCGCCGGCCGCACTGTGGGTGCACGGCCACACGCATACGTCATTCGACTATGTGACCGAGGATGGCACGCGCGTCGTCTGCAATCCGCGCGGCTACATTCACCGGCGCAGCGGCGAGCGGGAAAACACCGCGTTCGCGTGGGACAAGGTCGTGACGCTCGACGTGCCGGCGATCCGCGAGGAGGCGCGTGCCGAGCGTCAGGACTGAATGTGTGACTCGAGGGGGTGACTCGACGGTGTGAATCAGACGTGTGATTCGAAGGAGTAACTCGGGCGTGTCAGCGCCCGAGCCGGCGCGCGGCCTCGGACGCCGAGCGCACCCGCACCGGCGCCGGCTGCATCCGCGCCTTCATCGCGCGCAGCAGGTCGCGCGACGCGACGGCGCCGATCACGCCGAACAGGATTCCAAGGCCGATCATCAGGTGCGTATTCATTGCTACTCCGGGTTGCAGGTCACTCTGGATCAGACAGTATCAAACTGTCGGCCGGACGAAGGTAAAAAAGTGTTGCGCGAAGGACAAATCTCGTTAGATTGCGTAAGAACGCGACATCATGTCGCGCGCGCGAACTGCTCGAGCGCGGCCTCGTCGGCCTCGAGCGTCGCCGGCATCTCGTCGCGCAGGAAATCGACCCAGGTGCGGATCTTCGCGTCGAGATACTGGCGCGACGGATACAGCGCGTAGATGCTCATCACGTGCGACCGGTATTCGGGCATCACGCGTACGAAACTGCCGTTGCGCAGCCCGGCGATCGCCGAATACAGCGGCAGCACGCCGATTCCCATCCCTTCCCGCACGGCCACCGCGAGCGCCTCGGCGACGTTCACGCGGAACGGCGGCCCCGACAGCGCGACGCGCTCGTCGCCATTCGGTCCGGTCAGCGTCCATTCGTCGTATTGAAAACCGGGCGCGACCATGCCGAGGCAGATGTGCTGCGCGAGATCCTGCGGCCGCTGCGGCACGCCATGCTGCTCGAGGTACCGGGGCGACGCGCAGGCGACGCTGTAGGTTTCGCCGAGCCGTTGCGACACGAGCCCCGAATCCGGCAGCTCGCGGCCGACGACGATCGCGACGTCGTAGCCTTCGTCGAGCAGGTCCGGCATCCGCTGCGCGAGCGTCAGATCGACGTGCACGTCCGGATAGCGCGCGCGATAGCGCGACACGGCCGGCACCGTGTAGTGCTGGCCGAGGCTCGTGAAGCAATGCACCTTCAGCTTGCCCGACGGGTGCGCATGCGCATCGCTCGCCTCCGCTTCCGCCTGGTCGACGTACGCGAGGATCTGCTCGCAGCGCTGCAGATAACGCTCGCCGGCCTCGGTCAGCGCGATCCGGCGCGTGGTCCGGTTCAGGAGCCGCGTGCGCAGGTGCGCCTCCAGGTCCGAGACGGCGCGCGACGCATAGGCGGTCGTCGAATTCATCTGCTGTGCGGCCGCGGTGAAGCTCCCGGCGTCGACCACGCGGACGAATACCCGCATGTTCTGTAACGTATCCATGCCATTACCCGTTTGAATCCGACAGGATTGTTGCACAGGGGCGCACAAATATTATCTCAGCATTCGTAAAAATGACTTGCACCGTTGTCCATTTATTCAGGAATCGCTGAAAAATATAATCCTATCCGGCTCATCTATATCCGAAAGGGAGAAAATCGTGCAGTCTCCGGCAATAAAAGGGACGCTCGCAGCCTCGGTTCTTGCAGTCTCATTAATAATGGCCGGATGCGCGAGCATGGGCGACAACAAGCCGCAGTCCACCCAGACCGACCCGGCATTGCTCGACGCCGGCGCGGCCATCCGCGCGGCCGATCGCGACGCCGGCTGGCCCGCCGCCGACTGGTGGCGCGCGTATCACGATCCGCAGCTCGATGCGTGGATCGCCGCCGCGCAGGCCGGCAACCCGTCGCTCGCGGCCGCGCAGGCGCGCGTGCGCGAGGCACAGGCGATGGCGCGCGTCGCGCGCTCGGCCGAACTGCCGCAGATCAACGGCAACCTGTCGCTGATGCGCGAGCACTGGCCCGACAACGTGTTCTACGGCCCGGGGCCGCTCGCGAACGCCGACACCTGGAACAACACCGGCACGCTCGGCCTGTCGTATCACCTCGACCTGTGGGGCAAGGACAAGAACGCGACCGAGCGCGCGCTCGACGTCGCGCATGCGACCGCGGCCGACGCCCGCGCGGCGCGGCTCGAGCTCGAGGTCAACGTCGTGCGCGCGTACGTCGGCCTGTCGATGAACTACGCGCTGCTCGACCTCGCGCACGAGACGTTCGAGCGCCAGCGCGCGGTCGCCGATCTCGCGCGCAAGCGGCTGCAGGCCGGCATCGGCACGCAGCTCGAGGTCAGCCAGGCGGAATCGACGCTGCCCGATTACGAGCGCCAGATCGATTCGTACGAGGAAGCGATCCAGCTCGCGCGCCACCAGCTTGCCGCGCTTGCCGGCAAGGGCCCGGGCGCCGGTGATGCGATCGCGCGGCCGAAGCTCGCGCTCGACGCGCCGGCCGGCCTGTCCGCGCTGCCGG
>NZ_JAAGPL010000343.1:0-4965 GCF_017104785.1 Burkholderia sp. Ac-20353
TGAGATCGCGTACTGAGCAGGCGGCACGCGCTCGAAAATACAGACCGTCATGACAGCAAGAATGGCCAACGACAATTCGACGGCGCGGATCCTCGTGATCCGGATAGATTTTCTGGGCGACATGCTGTGCACGACGGCGTTTCTCGGCGCGCTGAAGCAGCGCTGGCCCGGCGCGGAGCTGCACGTGGTCGCCAACACGTACAACGCGGGCGTACTGGCCGGCAACCCGGACGTGCACACGGTGCACAAGTACGTGTACAGCCGGCAATGCGAGCGTAACGACCGTCCCGGCCGGTGGCGGGCCATCGTCGACCGGCTGCGGCTCGTGCGCCGCCTGCGCCGCCTGCGTTTCGATCTGGTAGTGGTCCCCAACGGCGGGATGCACCGGAGCAGCGTGCAGTTCGCGCGGCAGCTCGGCGCGAAGGATTGCCGCTGGCACGACGCGGGGTCCGAGTTCGACGACCGCCAGCCCGAGCATGTCCGCACCCGGCCCATGCGCCATGAAGCATTGTCCGGATTCCAGCTCGTGCCCGAACTGGCGCGAACCGATGTCGAAGGTCTCGCGCTGTTCGCGTACCCGAACCGCGCGCGGCAGGACGTGTGGCATCGCCTGCTCGGGCCGCGCACGCTGCCGCGGGTCGGCCTGTTCGTATCGAACAAGGCGGCCGAGCGACGCTGGAGCGGGGACAAATGGCGGGACCTGAGCCGGCAGCTCGGCGGGCTCGCCGACGTGATCGTGTTCCGCGATCCGGCGGGCGCGGACGATCTCGACGCGTGGCGCGACGTGGCCGTGCGGCATGTCGCGCCGGCATCGGTCGCCGATCTGACTGCGGCCGTGAGCCTGCTCGACGTCGTCGTATCCGCCGACAGCGCACCGGTGCACCTGGCGTCGGCACTCGGCGTGCCGGTCGCCGCGTTGTTCGAGGACCGGCCGGAAAAATACCTGCGCTGGCATCCGCTCGGCGTGCCGCATGTGCTCCTGCGAGCCGGAGCGGCGGTCGACGCGATTGAAGTCGACGCGGTCGAGCGGGCGGTTCGTCATCTGCTCCAGCACACCGAGCGCGGCGACGTCGCGGCTGACGATCCGGTTCTCGGGATGCCGGCGCAGACTGCAACGACTGCAACGATTGCACCGAACGCAACACCCATATCGGCAGCAACCGCTTCGTAACTCGCGCTCGCCCGCCGCGCGGCGGGCCGGATTCCCGCCGCGCCGCCGCCCCCACCTGGCCTCAACACGGCCCGCGCCGGTTGCCGCAAAATCCTGTACATTGCCAGCCTTGTTCGCCAGCCAGATAGACGGATCGATTGCCTTGGCCCTGTTTTCTCCCGCCCGCCCGCCCAGAACCATCCTCGTTGCAGCACCGCGCCGCATCGGCGACGTACTGCTGACGACACCGCTCGTGCGCTCGCTGAAAGCCCGCTGGCCGGACGCGCAGATCGACATGCTGGTGTTTCGCGGCACCGAGAGCGTGCTCGAGCACAATCCGGACCTGCGCCGCGTGATCGTGGTCGCGCAGCGCGCCGGGTTCCGCGAACGGCTGCGCGATGCGCTGTCGATGTGGCGCCGCTACGACCTTGCGTGCGCGGCGCTGAGTTCCGACCGGCCGCGCTTCTATAGCTGGTTCGCGGGCCGCAAGCGGGTCGGCCTCGTCGATCCGGACCGCGTCACCTGGCTGACCCGGATGATGCTGCACGGCATCGCGATCAACCATCACCAGTCCGCGCACACCGTCGTGAGCACGCTGGCGCTCGCGCCCGTCATCGGCATCGAGCCGGTCTCCGAAGTCGTCGCGCCCGGCATCGGCGACGATCCCGCGCGCCGCGCGCGGTTCGACGCGTGGCTCGCCGAGTCGCCCGCGGTGCGCGACGGCAAGCCGCTCGTCGTCCTGCATCCGTATCCGATGTTCCGCTACAAGCAGTGGCGCTCCGACGGTTGGGTCGAGATGATCGACTGGCTGCGCGCCCATGGATTCGCGGTCGCGCTGTCCGGCGGCCCGGCCCAGGGCGAGCGCGATTACGCGGCGCAGGTGGCGGCCGACGCGGGCGGCGACGTGCTGAATCTCGTCGGCCGCCTCACGTTCGGCGAGAGTGCGGAACTCGTGCGGCGCGCGCGGCTGTTCATCGGGCCCGACACGGGCGCGACACACGTCGCCGCGGCCACCGGCACCGACACGATCGCGCTGTTCGGGCCGTCCGATCCCGTGCGCTGGGGGCCATGGCCGCAGCACTGGCCCGCGACCGAGAATCCGTGGCCGCTGCGCGGCTCGGGCCGGCACGGCAACGTCTATCTGCTGCAGGGAGAGGGCGATT
The DNA here is from genome assembly GCF_017104785.1 of Burkholderia sp. Ac-20353. Taxonomy (NCBI): domain Bacteria; kingdom Pseudomonadati; phylum Pseudomonadota; class Betaproteobacteria; order Burkholderiales; family Burkholderiaceae; genus Burkholderia; species Burkholderia sp. Ac-20353. Next base: position 2,314 of record NZ_JAAGPL010000343.1, read on the forward strand.
GCGTGCCATGCCGGCACGAGGGCTGCGAGCGCCACGTCGACAGCCGCAGCGACTGTCTCGTCAACCTGAGTGCGCAGCGCGTGAAGGCCGCGGCGGCCGAGATGCTCGGGTTCGCTGCGCCGGACGTGACGGCCGTCGTCGACACGTCGCGGCTGGGCCGCGACAACGCGAGCCGGGCCGCGACCGGTACGGCAAAAGACTAATCAGGGCGTCCGGCATGCCCGGCCGGCCTGAGCGCGGCGGCTTGCGGACGCTTCATTGACGTTATTCGGCGCGACCGGCGCGCGCCGCATCAGGCGCTGCGCCGGATCGCCGACGTTTCGCGCGGCAGCACGGCGCCGCGCTCGCTGCAACCGAGCAGGATGCCCGCGAGCAGCACGATCAGGTGACCTTCGGCGAAGTCGAGCAGCAGCGAATTCGCGAGGCTGCCGATCGCGAAGATCGCGAGCCATGCGAGCAGCAGGTGCCGGGAGCGCGGATCGAGGGCGCGGCTGCCGCGTGCGATCTGCACGATCAGGTTGATGAACAGCAGCACGCCGACCGTGCCGAGCTGGACGGCCATCAGCAGGTACTCGTTGTGCGGGTTCGACGTGAGCTGGCCTTCGGCGGCGGTCTTGCCTGCGGTCAGCTTCTGGAACTCGAACTCGAGGCCGCCCGCGCCATAGCCGATCACCGGCCGCGCGCGATACAGCTCGAGCCCCTTCTTGTACCACTCGAGCCGCAGCCCGGTCGACGTGGCCGCATCGCTCTGCCGGTATTGCTGCACTTCGGACACGACCTTCACGAGCCGGCCGTTGTGGATCGTGCACGCGGCGACGACGAGCGCCGCTGCCGCGACGACCAGCGCGCCCGCGGCAAGGCCCGCGCGCAGCGCCGAGCGCTTGCGCAGCACGAGCACGAAACGCAATGCGACGACGAGAATCAGCAGCAGCGCGATGACCTGCCCCGTGCGTCCCTGCAGCATCACGAACACATTGACGAGCGACCATGCGGCGATGCCGGCGAACGCGGCACGGGACAGCGCCGTGCGGGCCGTCAGCGCGAGATCGGCCGCCTGGTAGAACAGCAGCGCGCCGAACATGGCGGCCGCGATGTGATTCTTGAACACCCACGCGCGCGACAGCGGCAGCTCGGTCGCATGCGCGGGCCCGATCGCGGTGAGCCCGAGGTAGTTCGTCGTCGACAGCACGAGGATCACGCACAGCGTGCCGAACCAGCAGCGCCGCACGATCGGCGCCCAGTTCGAATGGCGGAACGCGAGCACGGCGAACGGTAGCAGCAGCAGCTTGTCGTACTTCGCGACCCAGCCCCACGCCTTGTCATGCGGCGCGACGGTGTACGCGACGCTGGCGGCCAGCGCGGCCATCAGCAGCAGCGCCGCGAGCGACGCGGGGTCGGTGACGAACGAGCGCAGGTCGCGCCAGAATTCGGGCGTGATCACGAGCGCGACCGCGAACAGCGCGCAGAACACGTTCGTCAGCGCGGTCGAGACGGGCACCATGCATAGCGCGGCGACGGCGAATGCGCGGGCGGCGGTCAGGCGCCGCGAAGCGGGAGTGGCAAACGAAAGCATCGAAACCTGTCGGATAGGCGGTTGCGGCATGCGGGCACGATGCGGCGCGCCACGCGTCCCGGCGGCACACGCGGGGACAAACCGCGCAGTATACGCGAACCACCGGGCATTTCCGTGGGGTTTCGGGGGACGGTTCAGCTGAACGCGCGCTTGATCCTGGAGCGCAGCAGCGCGCGCTTGAGCCGGCCCTCGACGGCCGGCGTGTCGAGCGCGACGCGCGTGCCGGCCGGCTCGCCGCGGTGCAGGTAGTAGCGGTCGAAGGTCGCCTGCGTCATGCCCCATTTGTTGAGGAACTGGCGGCGGCCGTCGTTCTTGACGATCTTGCCCGTGCTCTTCTGCTGGAAGTGGTAGACGAGGCTGTCGCCGACGCCGACGAAGATCCGGCAGCCGGCGTCCCAGAATTTCATCGAGAAGTCATTGTCGCTGCTCATGCCGGGCGACAGCTCGCTGCTGTAGCCGCCGATGCGGTTCCACCAGTCGCGGTGCACGAGCGTCGGCGGCCAGGTCGAGCCGAGCCAGTCGGCGCGTACGAGCGTCGGTGCGGCCGCGACGAGGCCCGCCGCGTCGAAATGCTCGGCGTCCCGGCCGAAATTGCCGACGACGACGCACGGATTGCGCGTGTCGACCGGCTCGACCATCGTGCCGGACAGCATGAACAGGTCGGTCGGCATCTGGCCGATGCGGCGCACGAGCGCCGCATCCCAGCCGGGGCAGCAGAACATGTCGTCGTTCATGTAGACGACGTAGTCGCGCGTCGCGCGCGACGCGGCGAGGTTCACCGCGTGGCAGATGCCGATGTTGGCCGGCGATGCCGTGTATTCGATGCCTTCGCTGCGGACCCAGTCGAGCGTGCCGTCCGAGCCGTCGTTCACGTGCACGATGATCTGGTGCTCGTACGCGGAATGCCGACGCAGGCTGTCGATGACGAGCTTGAGGTACGGCAGGTTGTTCCAGGTCGGGATGATGATGGAGAACATGGCGGTCGGAATCGGTGGTCGTCGTGTCGGGCGGCGCGCGGCGCGGCCTCGTCGGCGCGCGCCTGGCGCGCGGGCAGCCCGGCATTGTACCGCCGCCGCGCG
>NZ_JAAGPL010000035.1:0-60411 GCF_017104785.1 Burkholderia sp. Ac-20353
TGTTACTTGTTGAGCGACCGCTCGCTCCCCCTACTCCACCCCCTTCCCGCCACTCTTTCCCTCCCCGCCGCTCTTCCGATCTGGCCCGCGACGGCAGCGGGCGGCCGAAGCGGGCAACGGCCTGGTTCATGGTGAATGCGCCTCCTTCGTCGCGGCGGCGGTGTCGGCGCCGGGCGCGAGCATCAGCGTGATCTCGACGCGCCGGTTGCGCGCGCGGTTCGCGGGCGTGTCGTTCGGCGCGACCGGGTCGAGCGTGCCGCGCCCTTCCGCCGCAAGCCGCTCCGGATGCGCGAGCCGCGCGGCGAGCAGGCCGCGGACCGCTTCCGCGCGCTCGCGCGACAGGTCCCAGTTCGACGCGAAGCGGGCTGTGTGCACGGGCGTGTCGTCGGTATAGCCGCTCACGCGCACATTGCCGGGTACCTGGTTCAGCGCATCCGCGACACGCGACAGCACCGGCAGGTATCGGTCGATCACCGATGTCGAGCCCGACTGGAACAGCCCGTCGCCGCGCAGCACGATCACGCTGCGGTCCGCTTCGTCGCGCACGAACACGAGCCCGGCCGCGATCTCCGGCTCGAGGAACTTCGCGATGCGCGGCGTGCTCGCCGGATGCGGCGCCGGTTGCGCGGGCTGCAGGCGCGGCACGTGCAGCGCGTCGATCGACGCGAACAACGGGTCCGAATGGCCGGCCAGCGCGATCCGCAAGCCGGCGAACACGCCGAAGCCGATCAGCAGCGCGAGCGCCGCGCACACCCACAGCGGCACCGTGAAACGGCGCGTGACGTCGCGCGTGACGACGTCGCGCCAGTGCGGCGACAGCGCCGGATCGAACTCGCCGCGCACCGAGCGGATCGTCTGCGCGAGCTGGCGCCGGAGCGCGTCGAGTTGCGCGTGGCCGTTGTCGAGCACGCGATAGCGCCCCTCGAAGCCGAGCGCGAGGCAGTAATACAGCAGCTCGAGCAGGTCGAGATGCTGGCGCGGCTGCTGCGACAGCCGCTCGAGCAGATGGAAGAACTTCTCGCCGCCCCAGGTCTCGTTGTGGAACGACACGAGCAGGCTGTGCGACGACCACACGCTGCCGCCCCACGGCGTCAGCGCCGCGGCCTCGTCGAGCGCCGTGCACAGGCAGTAGCGCGCGCCGATGATCGCCTCGGACGCGACGCCCGCCTCCTGTGCGCGCGCCTCGAACTGGCGGATCTCGACGACGAGATGCTCGCGCAGCCACGCGGGGTTCGGATGATGGACGGTCGAGCGGATCTGCGGCACGAGGTTGAGCAGCGGATTCGCGGCGGCGACGAGCGGATTCGTGCCGCTCGCGGCCCAGCGGCCCGGCCGCGGCTGCGTTTGCGGCTGCGTCGGGGCAGGACCGGCCGCGCCCGCCGACGTCGCGGGATGCATGCCGCCCGGGTTCGGCGGCACGAAACCACCGGCGCCAGCGCCAGCGCCAGCGGAAAATGAATCGGGAGAAGAGTTCATCGCGCGCCTCCCGCCGTCACCCGCGAATTGCCCAGAACTCCATCGAGAGTCCCGGGAATTCGCCGGCCAGATGAAACGCGAGCCCGCCGGAGCGCGCGAGCTGCTTCCACAGCTCGCCACCCTTGTCGATCTCGAAGTACGCATGACCCGCGTGATACGGAATCTGCCGCGGCGCGACCGGCAACTGGCGCACGCCGATTCCCGGCAGTTGAAGCTGCACGAGGTCGCGGATCCGTTCGACGGGCCCGAGCTTCGCCTGTGCAGGAAAACGCGTGCGCAGGCTGTCCGCGGGAAGGTCTGCGTGCACCGCGAGCACGAAGCCGGCCGTGTCGCGCAGCGCCGGATCGGCGAGCGTCGCGACCTTCATCCCGTTGCCCGCGTCGCGCAGCTCGATCTGGATCGCGTTCTGCTCGAGCACGGTCGACAGCGACCGGCGCAGCTCGGCCATCACCTCGCCGAAGCTCGCGCGCAGGTCGTCGTGCCGATACACGGCGAGCGCCTGCGGCCGCCGGCCGGCCGCCGTGAACGTGCTCAGGTCGCACGCGAGCTTCAGCCAGTCACGGAACAGCGCCTCCGGATGCGTCGCGACGTGCTGCTGCGCATGCCAGGTGAGCGCCAGATAGCGGTTCACGAGCTGCAGCAGCAGGAAGTCCGCGACCTCCGACACGCCGCCGCGCCCCGGCTCCGACAGCCTGGCGGCCAGCGCGTCGCTGCGCTGCGTGAGGAGGCCGTGCAGCTCGCGCGTGAAGCGCAGCAGCACGGGATCGTGCTGCGCGACGAGCCGCGGCGGCACATAGCCGTCGTCGACGAGCAGCCGTCCGTCGGTGCGGCGCTCGATGATCCGCACGACGCCGAGCGCATGCCAGTCGCCCGTCAGTTCGGCCTCGAGCATCAGCCGCACGTTCAGGCGCCCGGTCTGCAGCAGCGCGGGGCCGAGCGCGACCGCGTTCGCGTCGGCAATCTCGTATTCGCGCACCACGTAGCGCGCGATCTCCACGTCGTCCGCAGCGCCGAACGACACGTCCTCCGCGCCGCCGCGCCAGTGCGGCAACGCGAGCACGACGAGCACGTCCTTCGCATCGGCCGGCACGTCGAGCGGCTCGGGCAGGTCGTCCGGATGCGACAGCTCGAATGGCGTGCCGTCGCGCATCACGCCCGATGCTTCGCGCAGCGCGACCTGGCCGAGCGCGAGCCGTTCGCGATCGATCTCCAGCGCGTCGAAGCCCCAGTAGAAGCCTTGCAGCGGCAGGCAGCGCATGCTGACGTAGCGCTCCCAATGACGCTCGAGCTGCTGGAAATGCTGAGGCCGCAGGAACATCCCTTCGGTCCACACCACGCGCTGGCGCAGCGCGGTAGCGGGCGTCGCCGACAACGACGGTTCGTTCATGGGCGCCCCCGCGTATCGCCGTCGATCCCGAGGCCGCCATTGCGGACCGCGATCGACACTTTCAGTTCGCCCGGCGACGTCTGCCAGAACTTGTACAGATTGAGCTGCTTCGCGCGCGGCAGCGGCACCGTCAGGCGCCAGCGGTTCTTCTCCAGCACGCGGTACTCGGCAACGACGCCGAGCGCGCCCGCGTCGACATTGCCCGGATAGTGCAGCGTGCGCGCGTCGCCGGGCCGCAGGATCACGCGGTCGACGCCGAGCAGGTCCGCGCCGAGCACATTCTCCGGCTTGTCCTGCAGCGAGAAGAAATCGGCGCTGTCGAACGCCGACGCCGTCTTGAGCTGGAACACCTTCAACACGATCGGCGACGGCTTCCGATTGCGATCGGGGTTCACGTCGGACGCGACGGCGACCGTGATCGTATACGGCACCGCGACGGTCTTTTCCGTCGCCCCGCACCCCGGAAACAGCAGCACGCATCCCAATACGATGAATCCACCGGACCGCCGTCGCATATTCGATCCTCGCAACACAATAAGAATCCACCGGTTTCCCGACAACGGAATCCGGATCGATCTTTTAAGAGAGGCAATTCCCCAATCGGTAATTATGTAATTTCCACCTCCTTTCTATGCGATTTCATTCGGAAATTTGTTCATACAAAAAGCCGGGTCAAATCACCAAATATCTTCAAATACCAAAATATGGGAAGCGACGGATTATTCATTTAATTTTGACCAATTCAAGGATTCGCTAACACACTGGTTCGCATCGGCTCGCGCCGGCCACCGGGATCACGCACGCGATCAGCCATCCGGCAGGTGCGACGCGCCCCGCCGGTCCGGAGGCCGGTGTCAGCACGCGACGCAGGTGACGTGCCAAGCTGTTCATGCCGCCGGAATAAACGGCCCGCTTTTACGCACATGGATGAACGCTGCCAAACAACTGACTAAACCCAAAAGCACACCGAACTATAGTTACGATTTTCCGGATTCTCAAGGCGCACACGAAATACGAGAAGGCACTCTACCCGGATTATTGTTTCAAGATGAAACAAAACGTAACAGCGAATCCGCGCCAGATTATTGGCACTAGAATCCAACAGCATTGCGCCGTGACCACTCCAATCAACCGGACCATCCATTTCAACAATGACAGGCCGTTCGACGCTCGTTCTTTTGCTCGGCGTCTTGTTGCTGGGGATTGCCGGCTGCAGCACGCCGTCGCCGGCCGTGTCGGCTGCGCATGCAACCGTCGACAGTGCGCGCACCGCGTACGACGCAGGCGACTACGGACGCACGATCGCGATCCTCAGCCGCGCGCGCGAAATCGACGGCGCCGACGTCGACACGCAGGTCACCGCGCACAAGCTCCTCGCGTTCAGCTATTGCGTGACGAACCGCGTCACGCTGTGCCGGGCCGAGTTCTCGAAGATTCTCGACCTCAATCCGCGCTTCGACCTGTCCGCCGCCGAGCGGGGGCATCCGATCTGGGGGCCCGCGTTCGAGGCCGCGCGCCGCAAACATGCGTCGTCGTCCTGAGCGAACCGGTTTCCGCGCGAGCGCTTCTTCCATCGGGCGACGTATGACATGCAACTGATCGTGATCGAACACGCCGGCGAGCCGGTCGACGGCGACCAATGCGACGCTGTCGTGTTTCACCCGCCGGGCGGCACCATCGGCCGGGCCAGCGACAACCATCTCGTGCTGCACGACGACACCCGGCAGATCTCGCGCCTGCAGGCGCTGCTGCAGGTCGGCGACGACGCATGCCTGCTGAGGAACCTGAGCAGCGTGTCGACGATCGAGGTGAACCGCGTGCCGATCGGCTATGCGCAGGAGCAGCGGCTGAATTCCGGCGACATCATCCGGATCGGCCCGTACGTGCTGCGCGCGGAGCGCGACGATGCAGCGGCGCTCGAGCGGACCGTTGACGTCGATGTCGAAGCCACCACCGCCGCCAGCGCCACCACCATTCCACCCCACACCGACGCGACAGGCACCGGCCACCGGCTCTGGGGGCGGCTGCACGACCGTTTCGGCCGCGGCAAGGCCGCGTTCGAGACCGGGTCGCTGGCAAGCAGTCGGGCGAACGAACGGCCCGCTGAAAGGGTCGCTGCAAGGCCCGCTGGAAAGTCCGCTGAGTGGCCGCGCGGCACGCCGCCGGACCACCCCGACGCGCCCGCTGCCGCACCGCGCGACCTGAATCAGCTGTCGACCGATCCGCTCGACCTGTTCATGCAGCCGGCCGGCTCCGTCGATTCACCGCGCGGCACGGCCGACCCTGCGCCGTCCTCAACGCAGGCGGATCACGCGCCGGACTGGACGCAGCACGTACGCGTGCAGCCGGCGGCAGCATCCGCCGGCACGCCGCCGGACGCGAACGACGCGACGCAGTCCGCTGCACCGTTCGCTGAACCGTTCGCTGAATCGTCTGCCACTCGTGCGACCGAGCCTGCGACGCCCGACGCGCTGCTGCGCGCGTTCTTCGAAGGCGCGGGACTTGACGCGGCCGCGGACCCGCATCGATGGTCGGCCGAGCAGCTGTACATCGCCGGCCAGCTGCTCGGGCTGTTCGCGAATGGCACGGTGGAACTGCTGTCGTCGCGCAGCATCCTGAAGCGCGAGGTGAAAGCCCACATGACGATGCTGCTCGACCGCGAGAACAATCCGCTGAAGATGCTGCCGGACGGCGGCGCGGTGCTGCGGCAGATGTTCGGGCTGCCGCTGCCCGGCTTCATGTCGCCGCAGAGCGCGGTACACGATGCGTTCCAGGATCTGCACGCACACCAGATCGGCATGGTCGCCGGCATGCGCGCGGCATTGATGGACCTGCTGACGCGCTTTTCCCCGCAGCGCCTGCGCGAGCGGGACACCGCGCCGCGTTGGTACGAAAAGCGCCTGCCGGTGTTGTACAAGGCGCGGATGTGGGACCGCTACGCGGCGACGCACCGCGACACGGTGTTCGCGATCGAGGACGATTTCGCGTCGGTGTTCGGCAAGGCGTTTCTCGCCGCGTACGACGCGGAAGTGGAGAGCTACCGCGGCGGCGGCCGGCATTAAGCAAGTCGCGCGTCACGCCACTCCAGCAGCAGATACTCGCCGTCGTCCGCGCTGCCGGCGCCGATCTCGGCGAAGCGGCACGCGCGATAGAACGCGAGCGCCGCCTCGTTGGCACGCAGGCACTTGAGCCGATAGCGTGTCGCCGGCCAGCCCGGCAGCGCGTGCAGCAGCGCCCTGCCGATGCCGCGCCGAAGCTGCGACCGGTCCACATACAGGTGATGGATGAAATGGTCCGGCTCCCAGACCGACACGAAGCCGACGAGCCGCCCGTCGTCGTCCTCGGCGACCAGCAGCCGTTCGCCGTCCGTCTGTGCGTCGAAATCCGCGAGCTGGAACGCATCGTCGGTCAGCCAGACGAAGGTCTCGCGCCGCGACCGCAGGAACAGCTCGCGCAAGGCCGGCACATCGTCCGCCACGGCGTCACGGACGATCATCGTCATCGCAGCCTTCCGGCGCACGTGGTTCGCCCGCGTGGTTCGTCGTGATTGACCGCCGCGTTGAAAACGGCTTTGTGCTGGGTGGCAGCCGCCATGTTTTCCTTGTTTGAACAATCAACGACATCTGTTTCGGATATCGAAACACTCAACCCCTGAGAAAAAGTTGCACCGGCGAGCGACGCGCGCTCGCGACGCCAATCTGTTTCGATCGAGGCCCGCGCACTCTAGCATAGCCATCTCGAATCAATTACATTTCCATTTCGACAAAAACCAGCCGTGCAACCTAACCCTCCCCACTGGAGACAGGCTTGAACACGTTGTCCGCCTCGACACACCCGCCGGATGCAGCCAGCGGCCGCAACACCATCGTGCTCGTCGTGTTCACCGCATTGACCAATCTCGCGGACGGTGTGACCAAGGTCGCGCTGCCGTTGATGGCAACCGCGCTGACCCAGTCTCCGATTCAGGTATCCGGCGTATCGCTGACGCTCACGCTGCCGTGGCTGCTCGTCGCGCTGCACGTCGGCGTGCTGGTCGATCGCGCCGACCGCCGCGTGCTGCTGTGGCTCGCCAACGGTGCGAGGCTCGCCGCGATCGCGACGCTGATCCTGCTGTCGCTGTCACACCGCATCACGCTGCCGGTCCTGTACATCGGCGGTCTCACGCTCGGCATCGCCGAAGTGATCGCACTGACGTCGGCCGCCGCGCTGATTCCCGACGCCGTCGCGCCCGCCGTGCGCGAACGCGCGAATGCGTGGGTCGCCGGCGCGGAGACTGTCTGCAACGAGTTCTGCGGGCCGCTGGCGGGCGGCCTGCTCGTCGCTGCCGGGACGGCGCTCGCGCTCGGCACGGTGGCCGGCGCGTACCTGATCGGTCTGCTCGTCCTGTTCTTGCTGGTCGGCCGCTTCCGCGTCGCCCGCGCGTCGGACGGAGCGCGCGAACCCGTGCACGCGCAGATCGTCGAAGGGCTGCACTGCCTGTGGCATGAGCCGATCCTGCGCCTGATGGCGATTACGCTGACGGTGCTGTGCGCATGCTGGGGCGCGTGGCTCGCGCTGATGCCGCTGTTCGCGACGAAAGCGATGGGTCTCGATGCGCGCGGCTATGGCATTGCGGTGGGCGCGCTCGGGATCGGCGGCTTCGTCGGCGCGTTGAGCGTCACCACGCTGAACCGCTGGTTCGGGCGGCGCACGGTCATGTTCGTCGACCTGCTCGGCACGCTCGCGATGATGGTGGTGCCGGCCGTGACCGTCAATCTGTGGGCCGTGGCCGCGGGTGCGTTCGCGGGCGGCCTCGGCGGCACGCTGTGGACCGTCAACGCGCGCACGCTCAGCCAGTTCCTCGTGCCCGGTGCGCTGCTCGGCCGCTACAACGCCGCCGCGCGCCTGTTCAGCTGGGGGGCGATGCCGATCGGCGCGGGACTCGGCGGCGTGCTCGCCGAGTTCGTCGGAATGCGTGCCGCGTTCGCGGGTTTCGCTGCGCTCACGCTGCTGTTGATCGTGCCGTTCCTGCGCATCGCAACGCCGGCGGCATTGAATGCCGGAACGAGCGAACCACGTTAACCAAACATTAGCGGCGCATTAACGCGCACATCGCGCGCTCGGACACATGCTGTCCGTGCGTGGAAATGTCGACACCTTCGACATTCAGGAATCCGCCGCCGCGCCGCGGTACGTGCGCGCGGCGGCATGCGTGCTGCAACCCGTCGTCAGACAGCCATCACCGTCACCGACTTCGTGACGAGGTACGGCTCGAGCGCTTCGGGCCCGCCTTCCGAGCCATAACCCGAATCCTTCACGCCGCCGAACGGCATTTCGGGCCACGGCGTCGCGGGCTGGTTGATCCACAGCATCCCGACTTCGAGGCGCTGCGAGAGTAGGTGCACGTTCGCGAACGCGCGCGTGAACGCATAGCCGGCGAGACCATACGGCAAGCGGTTCGCTTCGGCGATCGCGTCCTCCAGCCTGTCGAAGCCACGGATCGCCGCGACCGGACCGAACGGTTCGTTGTTGAACACGTCCGCGTCGAGCGGCACGTCGGCCAGCACCGTCGGCGCGAAGAAGTTGCCTTCCGTGCCGATCCGCTCGCCGCCCGTCTCGACGCGTGCGCCGACCGCGCGCGCGTTCTCGACAACCGACGTCATCGCGGCGATCCGGCGCGTGTTCGCCAGCGCACCGAGCGTCGTGCCTTCTTCAAGCCCGTTGCCGACCTTCAGCCCTTCCGCATGCTGAACGAGCGCCCGCGTGAATTCTTCGCGGATACTGTTATGCACGAGGAAACGCGTCGGCGAGATGCACACCTGGCCCGCGTTGCGGAACTTCGCGCCGCCGGCGGCCTTCACCGCGAGCGCAACGTCCGCATCCTCGGCGACGATCACCGGCGCGTGGCCGCCGAGCTCCATCGTCGCGCGCTTCATGTGCAGGCCCGCGAGCGCCGCGAGCTGCTTGCCGACCGGCGTCGAGCCCGTGAACGTCACCTTGCGGATCACCGGGTGCGGGATCAGGTACGACGAGATTTCGGCCGGATCGCCGTACACGAGGCCGATCACGCCGGCCGGCACGCCCGCGTCGGCGAACGCGCGCAGCAGCGCGGCCGGCGACGCCGGCGTTTCCTCCGGCGCCTTCACGAGGAACGAGCAGCCCGTCGCGAGCGCGGCACTCAGCTTGCGCACGACCTGGTTGACCGGGAAGTTCCACGGCGTGAACGCGGCGACCGGGCCGACCGGCTCCTTCACGACCGTCTGCTGCGCGCCGAGGTTGCGCGGCGGCACGATCCGGCCATACACGCGCCGGCCTTCGTCGGCGAACCATTCGATGATGTCCGCGGCCGCCAGCACTTCTGCGCGCGCTTCGACGAGCGGCTTGCCCTGCTCCTGCGTCATCAGTTGCGCAATCGTGTCGGCGCGTTCGCGCACGAGCGCGGCCGCCTTGCGCATCGTCGCCGCGCGCTCGTGCGCGGGCACCCGGCGCCATTCGTCGAAGCCGCGCTGGGCGGCGGCGAGCGCGCGGTCGAGATCGGCAATCCCCGCATGGGCCACCTTGCCGATCACCTGGCCGGTCGCCGGGTTCACGACGTCGATCGTCTTGCCGCTCGCGGCGTCGGTCCATTCGCCGTTGATCAGGAGTTGTGTATCCGTATAAGTCACGTTAGCCATCCAGACACCCCTACTTTTCGTCAAAAACGCGCGCCGTCTCGAGAACGAGTGCGCGCGGGTTACCGAAACCACCGCCGGCGCGCAGCGTGCCTGGCGGCTTCATGTGCGGGCAGCATACCCGCGTTTCGTCATCCATGTGCGGCAGCGCGCGCTCAACGCGTCGCCTGCGTCTCCCAGTGCGACAGTGATTGCTCAACGCGCCGCCTGTGTCGCGTGGCGGAGCTTCGCGACGTCCGCCGCCTGCACGGCCGGCGCGCCGTTGTTCCAGCCGGCGCGCATGAACGTCAGCACGTCGGCGATCTGCCGGTCGTTCAGCACGTTCGAGAACGCCGGCATCGGATACGCGGACGGCACGCCATCGATCACCAGCGTGTCGCTGCCGTTGAGCGTCACGTTGATCAGCGACGCCGCGTCCTGTTCCAGCAGGTTCGGATTGCCCGCGAGCGGCGCGAGCAGCGGCGCATAGCCACGCCCGTCCGCGCCATGGCAATGCAGGCAGTAAGCGTTATACACCTTCGCGCCCGGATCGTTCGCGGGCCGGCGGAGCGCCGCCTGCGTTGCCTGCGGGTCGTACCGGTACGGCGGCACGCCCGTGCCGCCCGCTGCCGGCAGCGACTTCAGGTAACGTGCGACCGCCGCCAGATCGTCATCGGTGAGCCCCTGCGTGCTGTGATTGATCACGCTCACCATCGAGCCGAACGCGGTCGCATGCCGGTTCGCGCCGGTTTTCAGGAACTGCGCGACGTCCGCGTCGCTCCAGCGGCCGAGCCCCGTGTTGTGCTCGCCGGTCAGGTTCGACGCGAACCAGTTGTCGATCGGCGCGCCTGACAGGAACGCCGCGCCGCTTTCATCGAGCGCCTTCTCCTGGAAGCCGACGCCGCGCGGCGTGTGGCACGACCCGCAGTGCCCGAGGCCCTGCACGAGATACGCGCCGCGATTCCACATCGCATCGTGGGCGGGCTTGTCCGTATAGGCCGTCGTATCGACGAACACCGTGTTCCACAGCTTCAGCGGCCAGCGCATGTTGAGCGGCCAGGCAATGTCCGACGCGCGGTTCGGCTGCTTCACGGGCTCGACGCCGTGCATGAAGTACGCATAGAGCGCCTTCACGTCGTCGCCCCTGAGTTTCGCGTACGACGGGTACGGCATCGCCGGATACAGGTTGTGGCCGTCCTTCGCGACGCCCGCACGCAATGCGCGCGCGAACTCGGCTTCGGTATAGCGGCCGATGCCCGTGTCCGGGTCCGGCGTGATGTTGGTCGCGTAGATCGCACCGAGCGGCGTGTCCATCTTCAGGCCGCCCGCAAACGGCGTGCCGTGCGGCGCGGTGTGGCACGCGACGCAGTCGCCGGCCTTCGCGAGATACGCGCCGCGCGCGACGAGCGCTTCATCAGGCGCGGCGGCAGGCGCAGCGGCAAGTACGGCCTGGGCAGCCGTGCCGGCCGCCAGCGCGACGATTACCGCGCCGATCGCCGGCACCGCACGTGCCACGGTAGTGAATCGATTCATCCGGCTCCTCGAGGTCAAACGGTTTTCAGCTGGCTGCCGACCGGCAGCTTGCGCACGCGCTTGCCGGTCGCCGCGAAGATCGCGTTCGACAGCGCGGCCGCAAGCGCCGCGGTGCCTGGTTCGCCGATCCCGCCCGGCGCCTCGGCGCTCTTCACGATGTGCACGTCGATCGGCGGCGTCTCGTTGATCCGCAGCATCCGGTAATCGGTGAAGTTGTTCTGCATCACGCGGCCGTTCTCGATCGTGATCTCGCCGTACAGTGCGCCCGTGATCCCGAAGATGATGCCGCCCTGCACCTGCGCGTCGATCGTGTCCGGATTCACGACCATCCCGCAGTCGACTGCGCACACGACACGTGTGACCTGCACGTCGCCGTCATCGACCGCGACGTCGACGACCATCGAGAAAAAGCTGCCGAACGCATGCATCACCGACACGCCGCGCCCGTGCCCCTTCGGCAGCGGCGCGCCCCAGCCCGCCGCCGTCGACGCGACGTCGAGCACATTGCGCGCGCGTGGCGTCTTGCCGAGCAGCGCGCGGCGGTATTGCACGGGGTCGGTTTTCGCCTGCGCAGCGAGTTCGTCGATGAAGCTCTCGACCACGAAGGTGCTGCGCGTCGGCCCGACGCCGCGCCAGAACGCAGTCGGCACGTGGCGCGGCTCCTGCCGCACGTAGTCGACGAGCTGGTTCGGCAGGTCGTATGGCAGTTCGGCCGCCACCTCGACCGCGTCCGGATCGACGCCGCCCTTGAACGCGGGCGGCGCGAAACGCGCGAGGATCGACGAGCCGACGATCCGGTGCCGCCACGCGACCGGCTTGCCGTTCGCGTCGAGGCCGGCCGAAATCCGGTCGTAGTAGTACGGCCGGTACATGTCGTGCTGGATGTCTTCCTCGCGCGTCCACACGACCTTCACCGGCGCATTCACCTGCCGGCCGACCTTGAGCGCCTGCTCGACCATGTCGGTCTCGAGACGCCGGCCGAAGCCGCCGCCGAGCAGATGGTTGTTGACGACGATCTTCTCGCGCGGGAAGCCCGTGATCCGCTGCGCGGTATCGACCACGCGCGTCGGCACCTGCGTGCCGACCCAGATCTCGCAGCCGTCGGGCCGCACGTGCACCGTGCAGTTGACAGGCTCCATCGTCGCGTGCGCGAGGAACGGCTGCTCATACACGGCGTCGATGCGCGTCTTCGCGTTCGCGAACGCGTGGTCGACGTCGCCGTCCTTGCGCGCAACCGCGCCCTTGCCGTCCGCGGCGCGTGCGAGATCGGCAACGATGTCCTTCATCGACACCTTCGCATCCGCGCCTTCGTTCCATTTCACGACGAGCGCCGATGCACCGCGTTTGGCTGCCCACGTGTGATCGCCGACCACCGCGACCGCATTGTCGGCCCGCACGATCTGGCGCACGCCGCGGATCTGCTTCGCGGCCGTGTCGTCCACGCTCGCAACCGTGCCGCCGAACACGGGGCTGTTCACGATCACCGCGTACAGCATGCCCGGCAGCCGCACGTCGAGGCCGAACTGCGCGGTGCCGTCAACCTTCTCGGGCGAATCGAGGCGCTTGACCGGCTTGCCGATCAGCTTGAAATCCTCTGGCTTCTTCAGCGCGACGTCCTTCGGCACCGGCAGTTTCGCGGCGGCGCTCGCGAGCTGGCCGTACGACGCCCGGCGACCGGTCGGCGGATGCTGCACCTCGCCGTTTTGCGCGCGGCATGCGGCCGGATCGACGCCCCACTGCTTCGCGGCCGCCGCGACGAGCAGCGTGCGCGCCGTCGCACCGGCACGGCGCAGCGGCTCCCACGCATAGCGGATCGACGTCGAGCCGCCCGTGAGCTGGCCACCGAGCAGCGGGTCGAAAAACAGTTTTTCGTCGGGCGGCGCGTGGTCGAGCGTCACGCTCGACAGCGGCACTTCGAGTTCCTCCGCGATCAGCATCGGAATCGACGTGTAGGTCCCCTGGCCCATCTCGACCTTCGGCATCACGAGCGTGACCTGCCCGTTGCGGTCGATCTGCACGAACGCATTCGGCGCGAAGACGCCCGCTTGCGGCGCTTCGTCCGCGTTGCCGCCGATCACCGAACGCCGCGCGTCGCCGCCTGCCGCCGGCACGCTGAAGCCGAGCAGCAAGCCGCCGCCCGCGGCCGCGCCGAGCGACATGCCGAACTTGAGGAACGTGCGACGCGACACGCTCGCGCCAGCGCTGCCTGCGTCGATCAGTCCGCGCGACATGTGAGCCTCCGCAGAGCCGTTTCGGCGATGCCGGTCGCCCCGTCGGGGAGTAGCGAGCAAAGCGTGCGTGGGGATTGTTTCATCTCACGCCTCCTTCGCGGCTTGCTTGATCGCCGCGCGCACCCGGTTGTAGGTGCCGCAGCGGCAGATGTTGCCGGCCATCGCGGCATCGATGTCGGCATCGCCCGGATGCGGGTTCGACGCGATCAGCGCGCTCGCCGCCATCACCTGCCCCGACTGGCAGTATCCGCACTGGACCACGTCGAGTTCGCGCCACGCCTGCTGCACCTTGCGTCCGGCGGGCGTCGCGCCAACGGCCTCGATCGTCGTGACCTTCCTGTTGCCGACCGCGGCGACCGGCAGCACGCACGAACGCGCCGCGACGCCATCGAGGTGCACCGTGCACGCGCCGCACTGCGCGATGCCGCAGCCGAATTTCGTGCCGGTCAGGCCGACGAGGTCACGCAGCACCCACAGGAGCGGCATGTCGTCAGGGGCGTCGACCGCGTGGGTCGCGCCGTTGATGTTGAGCGTGATCATTCAGCCTCCGTGGCCGGCGTATCGTGGGAAGCGGCGCGCACCCGGCGCGCCTGTATCGTGGAAAACGGCGCGCGCCCGGCGCGCCTTATCGAGTCAGGCGTCGTGCGACGCCCGATGCGCATTGCGCGCGGTTACGCGTCGACCGCGTCGACAGCCGTCAGGATCTTGATGACCGGCGGCTGCGCGAGCCATTCGGCGGCCTTCTCCCGAAACGCGGCGAAGTGCAGGCTCGCGCGATGCGCATCGAACGCAGCCTGGTCGTCATAGACCTCGAACAGATGAAAGCCGGGCGAACCGTCGCTCTCGTGAAACAGATCGTAGCGTTGGTTGCCCGGTTCGGCGCGCGTCGCGGCAACCAAGTCGCGCAACGCCGCTTCGACGGTCTGCACGTGCTCGGACTTCGGAACCAGCGTCGCATATACGTAAAAAGGCATGTCGTTACTCCATCGATAAAGAAACAGGAATGCCACACGCCGTCGCCGCGCGACGCCGACGTGCGACACGACTTCACCGCATCAGGCCAGTTGGTCCGGACCCACGCGCACGACGACCTTGCCGAAGTTCTTGCCGGCGAGCAGCCCGATCAGCGCTTGCGGCGCATCGGCCAGATCGTCGACGACGTCTTCGCGCGCCTTCACCTTGCCCTGCGCGACCCATTCGCCCATCTCCTTCGCGAACGCGGCATAGCTGTCCGCGTAGTGATCGCTGATGATGAAACCCTGCATCCGGACACGCTTGCGGAGCAGCACCGACGTCAGCAGCGGCAGGCGGTTGGGGCCGGCCGGCAACGCGCTGTCGTTGTAATGCGCGATCAGTCCGCACACCGGCACGCGCGCGCCGACGTTCAGCAGTGGCAACACCGCGTCGAACACCGCGCCGCCGACGCTTTCGAAATAGACGTCGATGCCGTTCGGGCACGCGTCTGCCAGTTTGCCCGCAAACGCCGGATCGCGGTGGTCGACGCATGCGTCGAAGCCGAGCGTGCCGGTCACGTACGCGCACTTGTCCGCGCCGCCGGCCACGCCGACCACGCGGCAGCCCTTCAGCTTCGCGATCTGCCCGACGACCGCGCCGACCGCGCCGCTCGCCGCCGCGACGACCACGGTCTCACCGGCCTTCGGCTCGCCGATCTTCAACAGCCCGTAGTACGCGGTGAAGCCCGGCATGCCGAGCACCCCAAGCGCATACGACGGATGCGCAACCTCGCGGCCAAGCGGAATGAGGCCGGTGCCGTCCGACAGCGCATAGTCCTGCCAGCCGCCACCCGCGACCACCAGATCGCCTTCCCGGTACGCGGGCAGGTTCGACGACACGACCTGGCTGACCGTCCCGCCGACCATCACTTCGCTGAGCGCGACCGGCGCCGCATAGGACGGCGCATCGCTCATCCGGCCGCGCATGTACGGGTCGAGCGACAGCCAGACCGTGCGCAGCAGCACCTGCCCCTGCGCGGGCACCGGCACCGCGCCGCTCACGGTGCGGAAGTTGTCCGGCGTGGGTGCGCCAGCCGGGCGCGAATTCAGGACGATCCTGCGGTTTGCTGTGTTGCTTTGCGGCATGTTTGAACCTCCGTCATCGTGGATACGTGCACGCGCACGCTCAGGGGTGAATCCGGCAAGCGGCCGTCGACGCGGTGCACGCCGTCGTGGTAACGGCGCACAGCATCGGAACCGCGCCAGCGGTCGAACATCGAACTACGTCAAATCCGCGATTGCAGATCCTTCTGCAAATCCCCAATTAGTAGACCGGTCGTCTAGTGACATCTGCAAAATAAGGCGCGCTGATGCGCGCCCTTGTTACAACTGCTCTCCGGCCACTTCCGGCTGCGGCAGATTCAGCATCCGCAGCGTCGCGGCCATCGCCGTTTCGAGCGGCCGGCGGTTGCGGTGGATCTTCTCCAGCAGCGTCGCGCCGAGCCACAGCTCGTACAGCATCGATGCCGTGTGCTGCGGATCGTCGATCCCGTGCAGCGACCCGTCGGCGAGCCCCGCTTCGATGCCGGCCGCGAGCCTGTCGATGATCTGGCTGGTGCCGCGCCGCAGGACCGCGCGCATCGCCTCGGACAGATCAGACACCTCGGCGCCGAGCTTCACCGCGAGACACTTGCCTTCCGGATCGTCGTTGCACTGCGTGTGCAGCCAGTTGCCCCAGTAGCTCATCAGGCGCGCGGCGCCCGTACCCGGCTGCCGGACCAGCAGGTTGTCGAGATGCTCGAGATAGCCGTCGAAATACGCTTCGAGCAGCGCTTCCCCGAACGCCTCCTTCGAGCCGAAGTAGTGATAAAACGAGCCCTTCGGGATGCCCGCCGCAGCGAGAATCTCGTTCAGACCGACCGCCGAGAACCCCTTGTGGAGCATGATCGGCTTCGCGATATTCAGGATGTGCTGGCGAACTTCCGCGCCTGAAGATGCATTCATGGTGGCGTATGGTAACAAACGATTAGACCAGTCGTCTAGTAACGGACAGCCGGCATTTTGTGTGGCACTTTACCCCAGGCGTGGCTGCGGGCAGAAGCGCCGCGCGACCGATCATCCGCCCTGCGACGGACGCCGCTTGATGCCCGGCTTCGCCGCACGCCCGCTTCCGCTCGCTGCCCGCGCCGGCGCACGACGGGCGGGCGCCCTTGCCGCGCGCGCGTTGCGCAGCGCCTCGAGCTCGCCGGCATACGTCGCGTTTGCCGCCCGTACGCCGTCGAGCTGCCCCTGAAGCACCCCGCACCGATGCAACGCATCGCCGAGTTGCGCCTGCATCGCGGCGACTTCGCTGCGATGCAGCGTGTCGCGTTGTTCGGTGCGTGCGGCCATTGCGTCGAGCTCCTTCTGCAGCCGGGCAGCCGCGGTGCGCTCGCGATCGATTTCCTGAAGCGCGCGTTTTTCCGATGCGCGCAGCCGGTCTTCAGCGCGGTTCGCGTCGTCGCGCAGGCGATCGAGCTGTGCCGAGAAATCCGCGCGTGCCTGCGCAAGTGCGCGATCGCCGTCCGCATTGTCAGCCTGCAGGCGCTCGACCTCGGCCGCCAGCGCCTGGCGGGACGCGCCATCGGCCGCGCGCGCCTGCTCGAGTTCATGAATTCGCACCTGCGCGGTCAACAGCGCGGCCGTGCGCTGCTCCAGCGCCGTCTCCGTACGCGCCAACTCGACCTTTAGCGCGGCAACTTCCGCACGCGCGGCTGCCCTTTCAGCCTCCACTTCCGCGCGCAACGCGTCGAGCGCGCCATCCGCCGCAGCCGTCGATCGACGCCACAACGTCGCGACCAGCTCACCCGCGGCCGCCTGCAAGTCGGACGGCAGATCCGGATGCTCGATCCGCACCCGGCTCTTTTCGCGAAGCTCGGCCCAGAACTCGCCGAGCACCGCGGTCGGCGTGCTCATGCTGCCTTTGCGGACGAGCTGGTAGAGGCGATTCGCGGTCGGCGTAATGCCGAACCGGAAAAACAGCAGCGCGCAGGCCTCGCGGTACAGCTCGCGGGTTTTCGGGAATTCGGCCTTGAGGCGCTCGATCTCGGCAGCGAGGCGGGTTTCGTCGGCAGCGATGTCGGACATGGACGGAGTTCGTAGGAATTTTGATTAATAATATAACGTAAACCGTTAAATATCCAATCTTCTCGCCGTCGTTATTTGACATTATTTCTATAATGTTGAAACTTCGCGCTGGTGACAGTTGGCGAACGCGTGCTGACATCCCGCCGCGCAATTTTCCCTTTGACAATATCTGACTCTGCAGATACATTGCTCATCAATCACTTCAGGGTCTGGTCATGGAACACTACACGCCGCGGAATTTCTTCCTGACCGAGTCGATCGGATTTCTGCTCAACAAGGCGCGCAACGTCATCACGGCGGAAATGGACGCGGCGCTCAAGGAGTTCGACATCACGAGCCAGCAGATGGGCATCCTGCTGGCGATCCATGGACGCTGGGCGAGTACGCCGTTTGAACTGTCGAAGCTGCTGGCCGTCGACACGGGCTTGATGACCCGCATGCTCGACAAGCTCGAGGCGAAGGAGCTGCTGGCGCGCTCGCGCAGCGAAGAGGATCGCCGCGTGGTCAACCTGACCCTGACCGCGAAAGGAATCGATGTCGCCGCCCGGCTCCCGGCGCAGGCGCGGAACGTGCTGAACGCACGGCTCGGCACCTTCAGCCCGGAAGAATTCGAGCAACTGCAGGTCCTTCTGCGCAAGTTCATCAGCGATTGAAGCGCAACCTGGCCAGTTCCAGACCAATCAAAGACTGGCCGACCAGTGCCACGTGGGCGACGCCGAGATCGACGCGCGCACGGGGCCAGCCAGATCCGCGCTGCCGATACGAAAGCCCGATCGACCTCAGGCCCGTTCCGTGACCCGCACGTCGGCATCGGCATCGAGACGCGCAGCGTTCGCTTCGGCCTCGGGCTCCGACATCAGCTCGCCTTCCCACTTCGCGACCACCGCGCTGGCGATCGAGTTGCCGACCGCGTTCGTCGCCGAGCGCCCCATGTCGAGGAACGTGTCGACACCGAGAATGAGCAGCAGCCCCGCCTCCGGAATGTCGAACTGATGGAGGGTTGCCGCGATCACGACGAGCGACGCACGCGGCACGCCGGCCATCCCTTTCGACGTCAGCATCAGGATCAGCAGCATCGTGATCTGCGTGCCCAGCGACAGATGAATGTTGTACGCCTGCGCGATGAACAGCGACGCAAACGTGCAGTACATCATCGAGCCGTCGAGGTTGAACGAATAGCCCATCGGCATCACGAAGCTCGAGATCTTGCGACGCACGCCGAAACGGTCGAGCGCATCGAGGATCTTCGGGTACGCGGCTTCGGAGCTCGCCGTCGCGAACGACAGCATGAACGCTTCCTTGATCAGCGCCAGCAGCTTGAACACGCGGCGGCCGAGGAACAGCAGCCCGGCAGCGACGAGCGTGCCCCACAGCAGGAACAGGCTCATATAGAAGTCGCCCATGAAGACCGCGAACTTCAGCAGGATCGACAGACCGTTGACTGCAACGGTCGACGCCATCGCCGCGAGCACCGCAAACGGTGCGAACTTCATCACGTAGCCGGTGATCTTCAGCATCACGTGCGACAACTGGTCGATCGCGGCGACGAGAATCTTGCCGCGCTCGCCGAGCGCCGCGAGCGCGACGCCGAAGAACATCGAGAACACGACGATCTGCAGGATCTCGTTATTGGCCATCGCCTCGGCGAACGACTTCGGCACCATGTGGCCGACGAAGTCCTTCAGCGTGAACTTGGACGTCGCGAGATGCGCCGACGCGCCGATATCCGGCAGCGGCAGGCCAAGGTTCTCGCCCGGCCTCAGCAGGTTGGCCATCAGCAGCCCGAGCAGCAGCGAGATCAACGACGCCGTGACGAACCAGCCGAGCGCCTTCGCGAATACGCGCCCCACGGACGCCGCATCGCCCATGTGCGCGATGCCGACGACCAGCGTCGAGAACACCAGCGGTCCGATCACCATCTTGATCAGACGCAGGAACACATCGGACACGAGCGAGATGTAACCCGCGATTTCAACGGCGGATTGCTTGTCCGGAAGCTGCGTGTAAATCATGTAACCGATGACGATACCGACCACCATCGCGATCAGAATCCATACTGCCGCGGAAATTCTTTTGTTCATACGGAGATTCAGCGCACGGTGACTGTGCAAAAAAGGATGAAACATGCGCGCCCGTGCCGTGCCACGGGAGCGCGTCGAAAACCGTCGTAAACATGTCGTACTGCTATCGATGTAAAGTGTCCGCCGCTCTGCCGCCAGGATCCGCTCCGCAAAGTCGCGAATGCCTGATCCTGGCGATGCGGCGTCGAACGCTCAATAACCGATTGCCGATCCGGCCGGGCGGCGCGGATCATTGAAGCCGTAGACGAAGCCGACCCGGACATTGCCGGACACCGACGAGTCGTTCCCCGAACTCTTCCGGCTCGCTGCCTCGGTGCCCGGCAAACCGACCAGAATCAGCTCTGCCGCGCCCCACGGCGTTTCCTCGACCATCTTGTAGCCCATGTTGCGAAGCATCGCGAGCGTGTCGGGCGACAGGCCGTAGGTCTCGTAGTAGACCTCGTCGGGCAGCCATTGCTGGTGGATACGCGGCGCATCGACCGCATCTTGCGGCGCCATCCCGTAGTCGATCACGTTCAGCACCGTTTGCAGCGTAATCGTGATGATGCGCGAGCCGCCCGGCGACCCGACCACCATGAACACCTTGCCGTCCTTCTTCACGATGGTCGGCGCCATCGACGACAACGGACGCTTGCCCGGCGCGATCGCGTTGCGCGTGCCCTGCACGAGGCCGAACAGGTTCTGCGCGCCGACCTTCACGGTGAAGTCATCCATCTCGTCGTTCAGGAAGAAGCCCGTGCCCGGAGGAATGACCACCGCGCCGAAGCGACCGTTGACCGTATAGGTGGTCGACACCGCGTTGCCGGAACGATCGACGATCGAGTAGTGCGTCGTCTCCGGCTTCTCGTGCACGCCGAGGCCCGGTTGCACGTCGACCGACGCCGTCGCCATATCGCCGCTGATGCGCTTGCGGATTTCCGCTGCGTATTCCTTGCTCGTCAGCTTGCTGACCGGATTGCTGATGAAGTTCGGATCGCCGAGCAGCGTGTTGCGGTCCTCGTAAGCGTGCCGCATCGCTTCGCTCATGTAGTGGATCGCCGACGCGGAATGGTAGCCAAGCTTGCGCATGTCATACCCTTCCAGAATGTTCAGCGTCTCGCACATCGTCACGCCGCCGGAACTCGGAGGCGGGGCCGAGATGAACTCGTAGCCCCGATACGTGCATTTCAGCGGCTCCATGTCCTCCGCCCGATAGGACGCGAAATCGGCGGCCGTGATCAGGCCACCCGACTGCTTCGAAGCGGCCTCGACGATCTTCGGAATATCGCCCCGATAGAACGCCTCGGGCCCCTGCGCCGCGATTCGCTCCAGCGTATGCGCCAGATCCTTCTGGACCAGACGGTCGCCCGGCTGGAGCGGCGTGCCGTCGGGCCGCAGGAAGATGCGGGCCGCCTCCGGGTCCGACTTGAAACGCTGAATCGTCGTGTCGAGGATGTCCGTATCGGCGCGCGTCAGCACGAATCCGTCGCGTGCAAGGCGAATCGCCGGCGCCATGACCTGCTTGCGCGTCAGGTTGCCGTATTTGCGCTGCGCGAGATCGAGGCCCGCGACGGTTCCCGGCACGCCAACTGCGCGATAGCCGTAAAGACTGTCGTCCGGCCGGACATTGCCCGACGTATCGAGATACATGTTGGCCGACGCTGCGGCCGGCGCGGTCTCGCGGAAGTTGATGAATCGATCCCGGCCATCGGCCAGGTGAATGGTCATGAAGCCGCCGCCGCCGATGTTGCCGCAGCACGGATTGGTCACGGCCTGCGCATAACCGACCGCAACGGCAGCATCCACTGCATTGCCACCCTGCTTCAGGATCTCGACGCCGATTTCCGACGCGAGGTGCTGCGAAGAAACGACCATGCCGTTCTTCGCTTCAACCGCGGGTTCCGAAGCGGCAAACGCGCTCAAATGTATGGCCGACAACAGGGTGAGTACAACGAGCCGCCTCATGACGGAATCCTCCAAACGAAAACAGGGTCATGCCGAGATGTGCCGCGATCCTGTGGCCTGCCCGCGCCACGAATTTACAATGTAATAACCAATACATCTCAGCGAGGCCGCGATCATATCACGCAGGTTTTTGTATAAAAAACCTAGGGTTAGCCCTGACATTTCTGACAGGGAAGCGAGGGGAAGATTGGCTGAAATGTTTATCTCATTACACATTCGATAGACGAGCTGCTGTCGACGGTGATTCGTCCCTTCTTTTTTTATCGTCGCAGGGAACGCTGCACGCCAATGGGCTAACATGCGTGCAGTCGCGAACAGACGCATGTCCGCGATTCGTCATTCAAATAAATGTGAGAGTCGGAGTGCCCGATGGGGACAAGCATCAGGGCGTTGCTGCTATCCCAGATGGATAGCTTCACGCCGTCGGAACAGAAGGTCGCGCAGGCGTTGCTGGATCGATACCCGAGTCTCGGGCTGGGTCCGATTGCGGGCTTTGCAAAGCAGGCGGATGTCAGCGACCCGACGGTGTTTCGCTTCGTCGTCAGAATCGGCTTTCCGAATTACTCGTCGTTCCAGCAAGCGCTGCACAACGAGATCGATGCCGCGATGAATTCCCCGCTCGCCCGGATGGATGCCTTTCATTCCGAAGCGGGCAAGCGCGACAGTCACTCGGCAATTTTCCAGCGGCTCTCCGAATCGTTGGCAACGATGACGGAAGGGCTCGACGCAGCAGCCTTCGACGAAGCCGTGACGCTGCTGGCCACGCCGGACGTCCGCATCTTCTGTGGTGGCGGACGCTACACGGCGCCACTCGCGTCGTTGTTTTCCTTCACGCTGGGCTATGCACGGCCGCATGTGCAGTACCTCGAACCGAACCTGAACCAGGCTTCGATCGCACTGGCGGACATGGGTCCCAACGACGTTCTCGTCATCTTCGATTTTCGTCGCTATCAGAAGGACAGCATACGATTCGCGAAGTCCGCCCATCAGCTCGGCGTCCGGATCGTGCTGATCACCGACGAGTGGATGTCGCCGGCCAACGAGTTCGCCGAGATCGTGCTCCGCATCCACGGGCGCCCGTTCGCCATGCTGCACACCAACGTTCCGGTGCTCGCACTCGCCGAAGCGCTGGTGATCGGCGTGACGAACCGGCAACCCGAGCAGGCAAGGCAGCGCATGGAAAAGATCGAATATCTGAACGCCGGGGGGATCGAGCAGGATGTCAACCAGCGGGAACTGCCGGAGTGATCGGCACTCGGGCCTGGTGCAACGCTTGTGCACCGGTTCGCAAGCGCTCAGTGCCCGCGGTAGAGTTTTGCAATGTCGAACTTGTTCGGCGTCGACCGCCGTGCGACGCCGACGTGCGCACTCACGTCGCGTATCCCATGCAGACGACGCGTCGGCTCATGCCTGTCCTGCAGCCTGGCGATGCGTACCGCGCCACCATACGCCCGCACACAGCCCGGTTCCGCACGGTCCGCGCATGGACGCGCGGCAAGCGTGCCAGCTGGCTCGCTCAGCGCCGTCACGTGAGGCGCGTCCGCCGCATTGCTTAGCGCCGTCACGCGACGCGCGTCCGTCGTTTCGTTCCGTTCGACCGCTCGACCCATGGACGGATCCACGCTCGGGCCGCCGCCCCCGACGGCCGCGAGAAGGTCGTCATCAGGCAAGCGAAACGGAACGCCGGGCGGCAACATCGTCGACGGATCGCCCACCATCGCCGCGAGCTCCGCCGGCGACGGCATGTTGACGATCACCGTCTGCGGACCGGAGACCTGCTGCGCACGGCAGACGGGATCGGCCTTGCAGACCCTGTCGAGCGCGACATAGCCGCCGAACACCAGCACGAGCGTCACGAGGCTCAGCGCGGGTGCCGTCCCCGCGCGAGGCTGACGAACCGCCGCATCATGAAGCAAACGCGTCATGCGTGACCGCAAGCTATCGAACGATCGCACCACGTTGTCACCATACGCATCGCTGGAGCAAGCGGGACGCGAATCGAATGGCCAGCTCCACCGGCCGCACACGGGACAATGCTCGAGCGCGCGGAACGCCACGAAGCCGCACTGCCTGCAACGCCAGCAGACCGCCGGCCGCACTCTGATGCGAGCGTTCAGAACACTCTCGATCGTGTCGCGCGCATTGACTTTCCGCTTGGTCAGGACTTGCATCGTTCGACGAAAACAGACGAGTTCGACTGCGTGAGTGGAATCCGCGCGAATCCGCTCAGGGATCGCGCTCCATCGCCGCGTCGTATTGACCGCGGCATGCCGCACCGTTCAGTCGCGCGCGCTTGAGCAACGCGGCCTGCGCGGCCAGCACATTGGCCGCCTGCCCTTTCCACGCAGCAAGCGGCGGCTCCTGCAACGCGCGTCCGTAGGAAAAGCTCAACAGCCACGGCCGTCCGGCGATGCGGTTCATCGCGTCGAGATTGGCCGTCGCTTCCTCGGGTGTTTGCCCGCCGGACAGGAAGAAGATGCCGGGCACTTCAGCCGGGACGATGCCGCGCAACAGCCGAACCGTTGCATCGGCAACCACTGCGGATGCCGGCTGCGTCACGTGCGCTTTCCCGGGAACGACCATGCTGGGCTTGAGCAACATCTGTGCAAGCTCGACCCGATAGCGATGCAGTGCGTCGAACACCTCGTGCAGCACCGCATCGGATACCTCGGCGCAACGCTCGATCGAATGATCGCCGTCCATCAAAACTTCCGGCTCGACGATCGGCACGATGCCGGCTTCCTGACAGATCGCCGCATAGCGCGCGAGCACGTCGGCGTTCGCGTCGATCGCGAGGCGGCTCGGCAGCGTCGCGGACACGTTGTACACCGCGCGCCATTTCGCGAACCGCGCGCCCTGCTCCCTGTAGCCATCGAGACGCTTCGCGAGCCCGTCGAGCCCTTGCGTGATTTCGTCTCCGGGCGCATGCGCGAGCGGAATCTTGCCGGCGTCGACCTTGATGCCGGGCACGATATGCTGGCGCGCGGCGATTTCGGGCAACGGCGTACCGTCGTCTGCACATTGCCCCAACGTCTCTTCATACAGGATCACGCCGCTGATGAATTCGCCGAGGCCCGGCGTCGTCAGCAACAGGCTGCGCCACGCACGACGGTTCTCGTCAGTCGATTCGACGCCGATCGTCCTGAAGCGCTTCGCGATCGTCGGCCCGCTTTCGTCGGCGGCCAGCAAGCCTTTGCCGTCCTGGACGAGTGCCTGGACCGTCGCCTGCAGATCGTTTCCGGTGCTCATGTCAGCTCCGATGAAAACTGCTCGGAAGGACGCGCATCGCAACGCCCCCTGATCCACATTCTTGATCGCCGTACAGCGAGAAAGCAAGGCACGCGTCGCGCATGCCGCGCGTGGATGGAAACGCACTGCGCATTCGCAGTGAACATTAAAGCGCACTGCATTTACCGTGCTATCCCGCGTGCTTCTGCCGTGCCGCGAGCGCACCGATGGTCCGCATCGCGTTCTCCACGGCGGACGTCCACGGACGGCCATAGTTGAGCCGCACGTAGCGGCGAAATCCCCCCGTCGCGGAAAAGATCGGCCCGGGCGCAATGCTGATGCCGTGTTCCAGCGCGGCCCCGAACAGACGCAGCGCGTCCACGCGCGGCGGCAGCTCGACCCACAGGAAGTAGCCGCCATCGGGCGCCAGGACTTCCGTGCCTTGCGGAAAATACGCGTGGACGGCTGCCAGCATCTGCGCCTGGTGTGCGGCAAGATTGCGCCGCAGCTTGCGCAGAAAGCGGTCGTAACCGCCATCCTGCAGATAGTTCGAAATGGCCAGTTGCGCAGGCACGTCGGCCGCCGGTGCGGCGACGCATTTCGCCTGCCTGATCTGATGCACGTAACGCCCTGCGGCGACCCAGCCGATCCTGAAACCCGGCGCCAGGCATTTCGAAAACGATCCGCAATGCAGGACGAGCCCGCTATCGTCGTACAGTTTCGCAGGACGAACCGGTGTGGTCCCGAAATACAGCTCGCCATACACATCGTCTTCGATCAGCGGCACACGATGTGCGGCAAGCAGATCGATCAGCGCACGCTTGCGCTCGTCGGTCAGCGTAGTGCCGGTCGGGTTATGGAACGACGTCATGAACCAGCATGCGCGGATCGGATACCGGTCGAGCGCTTTGGCGAGCGCGTCGAGGTCGAGGCCCGAGTGCGGATCGACCGGAATTTCCACGGCCTTCAGATGCAGGCGCTGCACCGCCTGCAGCACCTCATGGAATGCCGGACGTTCGATCGCGACCATGTCGCCCGGGCGCGCGAGCGCCTGCAGGCTCAGCGTCAACGCCTCGAGCGCGCCGGTCGTGATGACGATTTCGTCCATCGGCAACGCGGCGCCCGCGATCAGATAGCGCAGCGCAATCTGCCGGCGCAGCCCTTCATCTCCGGGCGGGAATCCGGACAGCAGCTTCGTGCGGTCCATCGTGCGAGCCACCGATGTCACGCAGCGCCACAAGCTGCTCATCGGGAACAGCGAATAGCTCGCGAACGGCGAGCCCAGTGCCACGTAATCTTCACACCTGATCGAATCGATGAGCCGGTGCAGCGCGTCGTCCACGACACTCGGCGCGGCCGGCGCCTTGCGAGGCGGGCCATGGCCTGGTCGCACGCGCTTGGCCGCGAGATCGGAAACGAAATAACCGGAACGCGGGCGCGCGACGATCAAGCCTTCGCTCTCGAGCAGGTAGTACGCGCGGAAGACAGTCGCCGGACTCACCTGATAGGCTTGGCTCGCGGCGCGAACGGTCGGAATGCGCGCACCAGGCATCAGGTCGCCGCGCCGGATCGCATCGGCTATCGTCTTCGCCAGCGCCGCGTAACGCTTCATGCCTGTCCCCGGTTCCTCCATGGGTCGCTGCAAAAAGAGTAGCACGGCCTCCGTCCCGCAAAACCCCGTCTTCCGCACTGATCCGCTCGTTTTTAACGGGCTCTGATCCTTTTCATTCGTCCGCTTCACGGGCATCCTCACGGCTCCTGCTCACCCGACGACCACTCGATACGGAATTCACGCTGCCTGACGGCTGATCCGTGGTGCTGCGCGTTCGCGCGGGACCTTGTCTGCCGGCGTCCCTCTCTCCCAGGATCACTCAGCGTGAAAACGAAGACCCTCATCTCGGGCCTGGTGACCGGCCTCGCCCTCACCCTGTTCGGCGGCACCGCCGACGCAGCCTGCATGTCCAACCCGCCAGCCCAGTCCAATGCGTCGTTTCCGAGCGCGCTGACGGGCAAGCTCGTCTACCACAGCTACGTGTCGTACGGTGACGGCACGAGCCAGCTGTTCCTGTACGACTTCTCGGCACGCACGCTGACCCAGTTGAGCAAGAGCGCGTGGGGCATCACCGACCCGATGAACGCGGTGTTCAGCCCCGATGGCACATGGATCGCGTTCATGGGCATCAGCAACGGTGCATGGAACGTGTTCATGTATCAGCTCGGCAGCGGCAAAGCGCCGGTCAACCTGACGAACAGCACGGGCGCCACCCGCAACGAAGACCCGAAGTTCAGTGCGGACGGCAAGACCCTCGTGTTCAAGCAGAACGGCGACGTCAAGCAGGCCACGCTGTCGTATACGAGCGCGGGCCCGGTCTTCACGTCGGTCGTGAGCCTGACGAACGCGCCGGCCGGCGCCGAATACTCGATGCCGTTTCTCGCACCGGACGCCAGCGCCGTCTACTACGCAACCGGCACCGGCGCGAACATGGGCCTGATGAAGCGCACGATCGCGACCGGCGTGACGGCCGTGTTCGACCATCCGTCAGGACTGCAGACCTACTATCCGATCGTGCGCGCGGACGGTACGGTGTTCTATGCGCGCTGGAAGGACACGAGCCAGCTCGACCAGATCTATGCGAAGACGGCCGACCCGGCGTCGACACCGAACCAGTTGCCGATCAACGACTGCATCAGCAACAACTCCGATCCGGCGCCGGTCAGCGGCACGAACTACCTGTTCTTCTCGTCGACGACCGCCGGCGGCTATCAGCTCTACGTGGGCGACATCACGACCGGCCAGCGCTGGAGCCTGTCGCAGTTCGGCGTGAACGCCGACACGACGAAGGCCAAGCTCGGCTCGAGCTACTACGGCGGCCCGGCCGCGAAGCAGATCACGCTGCTGTCGCAAGGGCATCCGGCGGCCGCGTCGGCCAGCTACAACGCGTCGCTGACAGCGGACAAGGCGTTCGACGGCAACACCACCAGCACACGCTGGGATTCGCCGGAAGGCACCGGCGTCGATCCGCAGTGGCTGTCTGTCGATCTCGGCGCCGTGAAGACCATCGATCACGTCGATCTCTACTGGGACGCCGGCGCGCTCGTCTATCAGATCCAGACGTCGAACGACAACGTGAACTGGACGACCCTCTACTCGACGAGCAACGGCGTCGCGTGGGGCCACGTGACGCTGCCGAACCTCAACGGCCGCGGCCGCTACGTGCGGATGTACGGCAAGAAGCGCGCGACACCGTGGGGCTACTCGCTCGACGAAATGCAGGTGTGGGGATCTTGAGCGGCTGACGCAGCCACGAAAGGTCTGACAGGCCCGAAATACGGCGAAGGCGCTATCATCGGCTACGTTGCGTTGCCTCCCGGGCCGCCGCGCCTGCCGTTCCTTACACTCCGCGAACACGACATGACCTTTACCCCCGAACGCGTGGACGCCGCCGCGCGCCACCTGATCGCCGCCCGTCGCGCCGGCGTCGCCGGTCCGCTTCTGCCGGACGACTGCCGCCCCGACGATATCGACACGGCGCTTGCGATCCAGCGCCGCGTCGTCGAATCGCTCGGCGAGCCGGTCGGCGGCTGGAAATGCGCGCTGCCGCCGGCCGGACGCGTCGTCGTCGCGCCGATCCTCGCATCGACGATCGGTGCGTCGGGCGGCTCGTTCCGCGTCGTCGCCGATACGCCGACCGTCCGGATCGAACCGGAAATCGCGTTCGTGCTCGACCGCGACCTGCCGCCGCGCGAGCGGCCGTACGACGACGACGAAGTGCGCGGCGCGATTCGCGAAGTGCGTGTCGTGCTCGAGGTGCTCGGCTGCCGCTATGCCGATCCGTCGCACGCGACCGTGCCGGAATTGCTCGCAGACGCGCAGTTCAACCAGGGGCTGTGCTTAGGGCCCGTGGTGCCCGACGGCCTGCACGCGCAACTCGACACGATCGCGCTCGCGTTCGAGGGCGGCCTTGCCCGGTCGATCGAAGGCAAGCATCCGGACGGACATCCGTTCAAGCCGCTGATGTGGCTCGTCAATTTCCTCGCCGCGCGCGGCGAAGGCGTCCGGGCCGGCCAGATCGTCACGACCGGATCGTATGCGGGCGCGCTCGAGGTGCCGCTTGGCGAGCCGTTGACGGTGCGCTTCGGCGCGTTCGGCAGCCTCACGGTCACGCTCGTCGCCTGAGCCGGCACGCAGCAATGAGCCGGACATGCGCGCGGCGCGGCGATCCTCGCCCCGGCCGCCGCACGCATGCCAGCAGATCACTCGCGGTGACCGCTGCGTCGACGCCGACAATTCCGGCAGCATCGCATCACCGAACTTCGGATATCTGATGATTGTGCCCGCCACGATCGTCTCGACGCCGCGCCGGATACGTCGCCCATGCATCGGCCGGCTCGCCGGAACGGCCGCGCCCCTGCGGCCGGCCTTGCCTGCGTTCATCTGCGCGCCACCCGCAACACGACATCGACGTGTAACAAGCAGAAACTACATTCTCCGCGGCGGTTCGAGACTGCCGGCGCCAACCGATGTTCGCGCCGCCCCCTTGCCACGGAGATACGCCATGCGAACGCCGACCCTGCCGCCCGTCGCACTCGCCGGACTGCTCGCGCTGCTCGCGGTGGTCGTGCTGCTAGGCGGCTGCGGCGACGACGTGACGTCGTCGGACCCGCCCGCGCCGCCGAAGGCCATGTGCGGCGGCGCCGCCGTCGCCACCGCGCAGATGCGCTGCCCGCCGGGCTTCACGCCGCCCGCGTCCTGATCCCGCAGGCCCAACCAGAACGCTCATTCCGCGCCCACACCATGGTCACCCACTCGCGACGCGATTTCCTGAAATTCTCCGCCGGCCTCGCCGGCGCAACGGCCGCCACCGCCCTCTTTCCCGAATCGATCCGCCGCGCGCTCGCAATCGAGCCGAATGCGGTCACCGGCACGATCCAGGACGTGCAGCACATCGTCGTGTTCATGCAGGAGAACCGGTCGTTCGATCACTACCTCGGCCATCTGAGCGGCGTGCGCGGCTATAACGACCGCTTCCCGGTCACGCTGCCCAACGGCAAGCCGGTGTGGTTCCAGCCGCGCCAGGAAGACCCGACGAAGGTCATCGCGCCGTTCCGTTACGACACGACGAATCCGGCGGTCAACGCGCAGTGCATCGGCGGCCTGCCGCACACGTGGGCGACGACGCACGGCGCGATCGACAACGGCCGCGCGGACCAATGGGCCGCGCAGAAGACCAACATGACGATGGGCTACCACGTCCGCGACGACATCCCGTTCCACTACGCGCTCGCGGATGCGTTCACCGTGTGCGACCACTACTTCTGCTCGATTCCGGGCAATACGCACCCGAACCGGATGTACCTGATGACGGGCATGGTCGATCCGCTCGGCACGGGCGGCGGCCCGCTCCTCGACAACACCGACTATATCGACAACCCGTTCGACAAGATCAAGCTGCAGCCCTTCAGCTGGACCACGTATCCGGAGCGCCTCGAGCAGGCCGGCATTTCGTGGCAGATCTACCAGCAAGGCACAGGCTTCGACAACTTCACCGGCAACTACGGCACGAACATGCTCGCGTGCTTCCGGAATTTCGTGAACGCGCCGGCCGGCTCGTCGCTGCAGACGCGCGGGATGAGCGCGCGCACGCTCGCGCAGCTGAAAACCGACGTGCAGGCGAACGCGCTGCCGCAGGTGTCGTGGCTGCTGCCGCCCGCCGCGTATTCGGAGCACCCGAAATTCACGCCGCTGTACGGCGCGTACTACCTGTCGACGATACTCGACGCGCTGACGTCGAATCCCGACGTGTGGAGCAAGACCGTGCTCTTCATCATGTACGACGAGAACGACGGCTTCTTCGATCACATGGTGCCGCCGCAGGCGCCGACGCTGCCAGGTTCGGGGATGAGCACGGCGGACGTGTCGCTCGAGCGTCACGACGTCGTGACCGCGACGCAGGCCGGCACCTATACGGCCGACAACCTGCCGTACGGTCTCGGGCCGCGCGTGCCGATGATCGTCGTGTCGCCGTGGTCGAAAGGCGGCTTCGTCTGCTCGCAGGTGTTCGACCACACGTCGGTGCTGCAATTCATCGAGAAGCGCTTCGGCGTGATCGAGACCAACCTGTCGCCGTGGCGGCGCACGATCTGCGGCGACCTGACGTCGACGCTCGATTTCTCGAAGCCGGACCCGGCTGTGCCGACGCTGCCCAGCACGCAGGCGTACGTCGCGCAGGCGGACATGCAATGCTCGCGCGCGACGTCGCAGGCCGCGCCCGCCAGCACCGCGCAACAGGTCGTCGCGGCGCAGGAGCCCGGCACGCGGCCGGCGCGCCCGCTGCCGTACGAACTGCACGTGACGGGCCAGCTGCAGGCGCAGGGCAATGCGCTGACATATGTGCTGACATTCGCGAATACCGGCACGCAAGGCGCGCATTTCTGGGTGTACACGGGCGACCCAAGCGCGATGCCGCGCCGCTATACGGTCGAGGCCGGCAAGCAGTTGACCGATAGCTGGGCGCTCGATGCGAACGGCCAGTACCTGCTGAGCGCCTGGGGTCCGAACGGCTATTTCCGGCGCTTCGCGGGATCGGCCGCCGCGGATGCAGCGGCGAAGCCCGAGGTCACCGCGTGCTACGACGTCGCGAACGGCGACGTCTACGTGAGCGTCGCCAATGCGGGTGCCAGCCCGCTGACGGTGACCGCGACCGACGTCGCATACGGCCAGCCCGCGCGCACGCTGACGGTTCCGCCCGGCAAGAGCGTCGAGGCGCACTGGGACCTGTCATGCAGCAGTCACTGGTACGACCTGCAGTTCACGGTCGCCGGCAATGCGCAGTGGCAGCGCCGAGTCGCCGGACACGTCGAGACCGGCAAGCCGAGCATCACCGACCCGGCCGCGATCGCGCCGGTGACCGAAGCGATCTAGCGGCGCGCTTTGCCGTCACCGCAGGAGGCCGCCCGGCGCAACGTGCCGGCCCGGCATCCTGCAGCTCGACAATCAATATCTTCACACCCCTTCCCGATCGCGGCTGGAATCGATACCATCGGACACTGCAGATCCATCCGGCCCGGCCGATGCACCACCCGCCGCCGCGCCGCGCTTCCCCGAACTCAGTCATGTCCCGGAATTCCTCACAGACCGCGCTGCTCTGGATCGTCGCCTCGGCGTTCTTCATGCAGGCGCTCGATACGACGATCGTCAATACCGCGCTGCCGTCGATCGCGCAGAGCCTGCATGCGTCGCCGCTCGCGATGCAGCCCGTGGTCGTCGCCTATACGCTGACGATGGCGATGCTCACCCCCGCGTCCGGCTGGCTCGCCGACCGCTTCGGCACACGGCGCGTGTTCTCCGCCGCGATCGTCCTGTTCGTGCTCGGCTCGATCTGCTGCGCGGCCGCGCACAGCCTCGACCAGCTCGTCGCCGCGCGCGCGCTGCAGGGCGTCGGCGGCTCGATGCTGCTGCCGATCGGCCGGCTCGCGGTGCTGCGCAACGTGCCGGGCGAACAGTACGTGTCGGCGCTCGCGTTCGTGTCGATCGCCGCGCAGGTCGGCCCGATCGTCGGGCCGACGATGGGCGGCTGGCTCACGCAGGCCGTGTCGTGGCACTGGGTGTTTCTCGTCAACGTGCCCGTCGGCGCGATCGGCTTCGTCGCCGTGCAGCGCTATCTTCGGCACGATCACGCAACCCAGCCGCCGCCGTTCGATTTCATCGGTTGCGCGCTGCTGTCGGTCGCGATGATCGCGCTGTCGCTCGCGATCGATCCGCCGATGCACGCGCATCGCAGCGGCTGGTCGGCAGGCCTCGCCGTGCTCGGCGTCGCGAGCGCGCTCGCGTACCTGCCGCACGCCCGCGCACGCACGCGACCGCTGTTCCGGCTCGGGCTGTTCGGCGAGCCGAACTTCGGCGTCGGGCTGCTCGGCAACCTGCTGTGCCGGATCGGCACGAGCGCGGTGCCGTTCATGCTGCCGCTGCTGATGCAGGTCCAGCTCGGCTACACACCGCTGCGCTCGGGTCTGATGCTGCTGCCGGCCGCAATCGCGGGCGTGTGTTCGAAGCGCTGTATCGCGCCGCTCGTGAAGCGCTTCGGCTATCCGTCGTTCCTCGTCGTCAATACGGTGATCATCGGCGCGACCATCACCGGCTTCGCGCTGGTGTCCGCGCAGCCGGCGCCGCTGCTCGAAGGCGCGTTGCTCGTCGTGTTCGGCGCAGCGAATTCGATGCAGTTCGCGGCGATGAACAGCGTCACGCTGAAGGATCTGTCGCACGCGGACGCCGCGAGCGGCAACAGCCTGTTCACGATGATGCAGATGCTCGCGATGGGGCTCGGCGTGTCGATCGGCGGCGGGCTCGTGAACCTGTTCTCCACGCACACCGGATCGGCGTCGCATGGCTTCATGTTCGCGTTCGTGTGCGTCGGCGTCGTCACGCTGATGTCGGCGCTCGTGTTCCGGCGGCTCGACGTGCGTGACGGGCAGCCGGCAGTCGTGTCGCGTCCGGCGCGGTGATCCGCAACCCGATATGACCCCGCCCGCTCCGACCGATCTCGCGCCGCGTCCCGTTCCGATCGACGAACTGACCGTGCCCGCCGCGCTCGACGGGCGCGCCGGCACCAACCGCTCGCGCGCCGATCACGCGCAGATCGCCGCGGCCAACGATCTCGACGCGGTGCGCGCGTGGCTCGCGCGCTTCGTCGATACGCCGACCACGTTCCAGAACTACCGCAAGGAAGCCGAGCGCCTGCTGCTGTGGGCCGTGATCGCGCGCGGCAAGCCGCTGTCGTCGCTGACGCACGAGGACCTGATCGTCTACCGGCAATTCGTGCTCGCGCCCGCGCCGGCCGACGTCTGGTGCGCAAACGGCGGACGCAAGCACCCACGCGGCGATCCGCGCTGGCGGCCGTTCTACGGGCCGCTGTCGCCGGCCAGCCAGCGGCAGGCGATGGTGATCCTGAACGTGATGTTCTCGTGGCTCGTGCAGGCCGGCTACCTGGCCGGCAATCCGCTGTCGCTGTCGCGGCAGCGGATGCGCAAGCCCGCGCCGCGCGTCACGCGCCATCTCGGGCCCACGCTGTGGCAGACGGTCAAGGACACGATCGAAGCGATGCCGCGCGACGATGCACGCGCGAACCTCCACTACGCCCGCGCGCGCTGGCTGTTCACGCTGCTGTATCTCGGCGGGCTGCGGATCACCGAAGCGGCCGACAGCACGATGGGCCGGTTCTTCAGCCGGCGCGACGCCGAAGGACGCGAGCGCTGGTGGCTCGACGTGACCGGCAAGGGCGGCCGGCAGCGCCTCGTGCCGGCCACCGACGAGATGATGGCCGAGCTGGCACGCTACCGGCATGCGCATCGGTTGCCCGCGCTGCCGGACGCCGGCGACGATACGCCACTCGTGCTGCCGGTCGGCCACGCGCGCAAGCCGCTCACGCGCGCGGCGCTGCATACGATCGTGAAGGCGGTGTTCCGGCAGGCAGCGGAGCGGCTGCGCGCGCAAGGCGACGCGGGCGAACAGCAGGCGCGCGTGCTCGAACAGGCGTCCGCACACTGGCTGCGGCACAGCGCGGGCTCGCACATGGCCGACGGTCAGATCGACCTGCGCATCGTGCGCGACAACCTCGGCCATGTGTCGCTGACCACGACGAGCCAGTATCTGCACACCGACGACGACTTGCGGCACCGGGAGACCGAGGAGAAGCACCGGATCGGGTGGTGAGCGGCGCACCGCCCGCCTTCCTGCGTCCGCATTCCTCCATCCGCCTACCGCGCCGTCGACGCGGCACGCCACCGTACCGACCGGGCGCGCCGCTAACGCGCCTGTCCCGCGTACCAGTTCGCCGCCGCCGCGATTTCATCCGGCGTCATGTTGCGCGCGATGTTGCGCATCTGTTCGGAAATGTCGTTGCGGCGCGCACCGCTCGCGAAGTCGAGCAGTTGCGCTTTCGTATACGCGGCCGGCAGGCCGTCGAGCCAGGGGCTGCCGGTCTGGTGATCGATGTCGCCGTGACACGCGGCGCACGCGGGAATGTTGCGCATCGGCGCACCGTGCACGACGATGTCCGGCGCGGCCGCATCGCCGGCGCGTGTCGCCCCCGCACGCGGCAACGACGCGTAATACGCGGCGAGGTCGCGCAGGTCCTGGTCGCTGAGCCCGCGCACCATCGGCGACATCACCGCGTTATGCCGCGCGCCGTTCGCGAAATCCTGCATCTGCTTGTACACGACGATCGCATACTGCCCGGCCAGGTTCGGCGTGTTCGCATTGCTCATGCCCTTCTCGCCGTGACACATCGTGCAGCGCAGCGACAGCGTCGCGCCGCGGCCCACTGACAGCGCCGTCGCGTTCGCGAGCAATTGCGGCGTCACTTCGACCTGGCTGACCGGATAGGCGGGCGTCACCGTGTCGTCGCCGCCCGCGAACCACTTGCGCGGCACGCCGGCCGCGCTGCAGATCGCGTTCCAGATGCCCTGGAACTGCGGGTCGGGCTGCACCGACGGCAGCCACACGAACCCGATCAACGCGGACACGAGCGCGGTGCCGAGCGCCGCGCCGACACTGACGCGGAACCACGGGTTGCGCAATGAGAACAGGCGTTCGTCGGTCATCGCCGTGCTCCGATCGCGATCGCCGGCACCGACGTGTCGTCGCGCGCCATCAACTG
This sequence comes from Burkholderia sp. Ac-20353, assembly GCF_017104785.1. Classification (NCBI taxonomy): domain Bacteria; kingdom Pseudomonadati; phylum Pseudomonadota; class Betaproteobacteria; order Burkholderiales; family Burkholderiaceae; genus Burkholderia; species Burkholderia sp. Ac-20353. The sequence continues at coordinate 35,244 of NZ_JAAGPL010000035.1, forward strand.
CACGATCGGGTAGCCATAATTGACGATCGTCAGGCCGATCATCAGCGTGAGCCACAGCGCGAACCCGTTCAGCGCGACAGGCATCGCCGGCGTCTCATGCACCGGCGCGCTGAAGCGGTACGCTTCCGGCTCGCTGCGCGGCGCGCGATGCCCCTGGATCAGCACGACGAAGAACAGGATGGCCGACGCGACGAGGATCAGCCCGCCGATCGCCGACATCGCGACCCAGATCGCCTGCGCCGCGATCGCGGGATCGCCGTAGTCGTAATAGGCCATCCGGCGCGGCATGCCGAGAATGCCGACCCAATGCCACGGGAAGGTCGTGACGATCATGCCGATGAACCACAGCCACAGCTGCCAGCGCATCAGCCGCCAGTTCGTCAGCGCGCGGCCGGTCAGGTGCGGCCACAGGTCGTACGCGATCGCGAAGTACATCGTGACGATCGCGCCCGCGAAGATCAGGTGGAAGTGCCCGGTGATCCACTGCGTGTTGTGGATCGTCGCGTCGAGCTGGTAGCTCATGTTGATCAGGCCGCCCGCGCCGCCGAAGCCGAGCATCACGAACGAGAACGCGAGCGCGAGCATCTGCGGGTTGTCCCACGGCAGCGCCTTCAGCCAGCCGAATGCGCCCTTGCCGCCGCGCAGCCGCGCGGCGATCTCGACCGACGCGCTGATCGTGAACACCGTGAGCAGCGTCGGCACGGCGACCAGCGACGTGAACACCGACTGCAGGAACTTGAAGCCCGCGCCGACCTGCGGATCGACGAACAGGTGATGCAGCCCGATCGGCATCGACACGACCAGGAACAGGATGAACGAGATGCGCGCCATCGCGTCGCTGTACAGCCGCCCGCCGATCGCGCGCGGAATGATCGTGTAGTACGCGATATACGCGGGCATCAGCCAGAAGTAGACGATCGCGTGCAACGTCCACGAGAAGAAGATGCGCGCGAGCCCCGCGTCGATGGTCGTCCTGAGGCCGAGCGCGACCGGCAGGATCTGGAAGATCACTTCGAGCGCCGCGCCGACCGCGGTCCAGCCCCACAGGTACGCGCCCGCGACACTCGCGAACATCGCGAGCGGCACCGTCTGGCCCGGATGATCGCGCTTCCATGCGGCGAGATTGATCGACATCAGCGCGACCCAGATCCACGAGCCGACGACGACCAGCACGACGCCGATGTAATAGAACGCGTTGCCGATCATCGGCGGATAGAACGTGTACAGCACCGACGCGCGCCCCATCGCGACCGGCACGCTCGCCGACACCGCGCCGAGCGCGACCAGCGCGAGCCCGCCCCACGCCCAGCGCACGCCGACCAGCGGGCGCTTGAGCGCCAGCTCCGTCACCGCGTAGCCGAACCCCATCGCGATCAGCGTCGGAAACACGTAGCCCATCACCGTGCCGTGCTCGGTGACCGAGCGGTAGTAGAGCTCGGGATCGCGCAGCCACGAGTGCAATGGACTGCGAACGATCATCTGCCACGCGCCGAGCGGCAACGCGACGCCGAACGTGATGAACGCGAGCCAGAAATGCGCGAGCACGAGGCGTTTGCTATTTAACACAGCTCAGTCTCCGCGATTGGGCGGCCAGCTGCTGGAACGCGGCCTTGTCGATGACCTTCACGTGTGCCCACATCCCCTGATGACCTGTGCCGCAATACTCGTGGCACGGCATCAGGTGGTCGGCGGGCTCGGCGAAGCGCGTGCGGAACGTCGCGATGTAGCCGGGCTCCACCATCGAATTGATGTTCGTGTCGGTCACGAGGAAGCCGTGCACGACGTCCGCGCTCGTCGCGCGGAACCGGATCGGCGTATCGGCCGGCACCAGCACGCACTGCGGCGTGAACGAATACTGCTGCGCGACGATGCGCACCGTCACCGAGCCGTCGGGCTCGAGCGCGCTGCCGAGATTGCTTTCGACGAATTCGCCGGACACATGCAGCGATTCCGGCCGGATCGTCTCGACGCGCGACGGCGGCATCATCGCCCAATGCACGCCGGTGAAGATCACCATGCACACGAGCACCACGACGATGCCCAGCATCACGGCCGCCCAGCGCCGCTCGATGCGGGCGGCGACGTCGGCGGAATCGGAGTGGCCCTGAACGGATGAGTTCGCCATGTCGACCCGCGTTACTGGATGACGCCGCGCGGCAGGAACACCAGGAAATAGAACGCGAACCACAGCGCGATGACGATCGCCGTCGCGGTGCCGGCCAGCGCGATCGCACCGCGCGGGCCGCTCCGCACGATCTCGTCGACGCGTTCGCTTTCCTGATCGGGCGCGCCGTCGTGCGACGCGGGAGTATGCATCATCGTGTCCTCAGAAGATGGGCGCCGAACGCAGTGCGTTCACTTCCTTCGCGTTGACCGGCTTGCCGTGGTTGCCCCATGCGGTGCGGATATACGTGACGACCGCCGCGACCTCCTCGTCCGACAGCAGCTGCGCGAATGGCGGCATTCCGTACGGCATCGGGTTCTTGCGCGTGCCGGGCGCATAGCCGCCGTTCAGCACCATGCGGATCGGATTGACGGACGAAGTCATCTGGATCGACTGGTTGTTCGCGAGCGGCGGGAAATGCGGCGGCATGCCCTGCCCTTCCTTCGCATGGCACAGCGCGCATTGCGCTTCGTAGATCTTCTTGCCGAGCGGCGCGAGACGGTTGGTCTCCTCGGTCACGAGCGGCGGCGGCGGCGCGGTGTCGGCTTCGCCGGAACGGCCGGGCAGCGACTTCAGATAGACCGCGACCGCGCGAACGTCGTCCTCGTTCAGGTACTGGAAGCTGTCGTAGACGACCTCGGCCATCGGCCCATACACGGCGCCGCGACTCGATACGCCCGCATTCAGCAGATCGACGATGTCGCCGATCCCCCATTCGCCGAGACCGGCCTCGCGATTCGACGTCAGCGACGGCGCGTACCAGTTCTGCAGCGGGATCAGGCCGCCCTGATATTCCTTCGAGCGCGTATTGCCGCCGAGCGCGTTGATCTCGGTATGGCACATCGTGCAATGGCCGAGCCCCTCGACCAGATAGGCGCCGCGATTCCATTCGGCGGATTGCGCGGGATCGGGCTTGTATTCGCCTTCGCGGAAGAACAGCGTGCGCCAGCCGAGCAGCAACTGACGCTGGTTGAACGGGAAGCTCATCTCGTGCGGCCGGTTCGGCTGGTGGATCGGCGGCACCGACAGCAGGTACGCGAAGATCGCGTCGGAATCGGCGCGCGAGACCTTCGTGTACGACGCGAACGGCATCGCCGGATACAGATACGAGCCGTCGCGCGACTTGCCTTCGTGCATCACCCGGAAGAACTCGTCGGCGGTCCACGCGCCGATGCCCGTCGCCTTGTCCGACGAGATGTTCGACGAATACAGCGTGCCGAACGGCGTTTCCATCGGCCGGCCGCCGCCGAACAGCTTGCCGGCGGGCACCGTGTGGCACGCGATGCAATCGCCCGCGCGGGCCAGGTATTCACCGCGCTCGAGCAGCTTCGCACGGTCGGTCGGCAGCGCCGGGTCGGCGGCCTGCGCGCCGGCGAACGTGACCGTCATGCCGACCAGCAGGAGCGCGAGTGTGTCGAGGAATCGCGGGCGGGTCACGGCGCGTCTCCGGCTAGTTGGCCACGCTGCCGCACGCAAGCGGCAGTCGCGAGCGGTCTTCCGCAATCGGCGTCGGGTCCGCCGGCGCGGGTTGCGCGGCAAGCCACGCAGCGACCGCGGTGATGTCGCTGTCGGAAAGCCGCGTGGCGATGTCGTGCATGCAATCCGGGGCTGCGGCCCGGCGCGTGCCGTAACGCCACGCGCCGAGCTGCGCGCCGATGTAGGTCGCGTGCAGCCCGACCAGCCCGGGAATCGCGGGCGACATGCCGGTCAGCTCACGGCCATGACACGTCGCGCACGCCGGCACGCCGCGCGCGTGATCGCCGTCCGTGACGAGCGCCTTGCCGTGCGCGAGCACCTGCGCGTCGACGGCAGGCGCCGCAGGCGGCCGGAACGGCGGATGCTGGGAAGCGAAATACTCGGCGATCTGCCGCAGGTACGCATCGGGCAGATACGCGAGCAGGTAGTTCATCGGCGGATACTTGCGTCCGCCATCGCGAAACGCGCGCAACTGCCGGTACAGATAGCCGGCAGGCTTGCCGGAAAGGCGCGGGAAGTAGTCGTTGTCGGTGCCCTCGCCATGCGCGCCGTGACAGGCGGCGCAGCCCATCACGCGCGCCTCCATCGTATCCGGCGCCGGCGCGGTGGCCGGGCCGGCCGCCCATGCCGGCGAACTCCATCGCAGGCACGGCACGATCGATACGGCGATGAGCAAGGCAATGCGATACGTCACCGGCGTCCTCGTTCGGCTGATCTGGAAAGGAACAACGTCGCGCTGGATGATCATGCAGGCAGCATGCGGACATGATCGCGACACTCGTCGTCGCCGTCAAGCAGTGGGGACAGAAGCGGTGCGCAGTGGGTATAACACTAGAGCCTAATCATGACCTTTTCAAGGATGCTGTCCGGGGGCTGGCGCGGACTATCTTCGCTCATCGTGCCGCGTACCCACCACCCCGCACACTTTCGTGCAGGAAATGATCGGCGATCGTTCCGCGAAAGACCGGCTCGACCAAACCGGTCAGCACGACGCCGCCAGCCCCGTCCCATTGCACGTTGACCATTCCGCCATCGCATTCGACGTCGACGGTATCGTCCAGAAGGCCGCGCCGAATCCCGCCGACCACCGCGCCGCAACAACACGAACCCGAACCGAGTGGAATGCCGCCTCCACGCTCCCAGATCCGCAAGCGGATGCGGGTGCGGCCGAGAATCTGCACGAAGTGGACGTTCGTCTTGTTGCGGAACAGTGGATGCGTTTCGATCCCCGGCCCGATCGCCGCGACGTCGACGGCTGCCAGATCGTCGACGAAGAACGTGCAATGCGGATTGCCCATGCTGCACGCGGCGGGATTGCCGGGAAGCGGCAATGCAATCGTATCGACCGCCTCGGCAAGGGGAATGTCCTGCCAACCGACGAGCGGGGTTCCCATATCGACCGACACACGTTGATCGGCGCCCCGCACGCAGGTCAGCAAGCCCCGATTGGTTTTCAGCACGATCGACGACGCGTTCGCTTCGCGCATCAGCAGGTCTGCCACGCCACGGGTCGCGCTACCACATGTGTCGAGCACCGTACCGTCCGGATTCCAGAACCGCACGCGTGCGGCCGCATCATCGCAATCCAGCACGACCGCGAGCTGGTTGAATCCGATGCCCCGATTTCGATCACCGAGCCGGCGGGCCAGGTCACTCGTGATCGGGTCGAGCTTGCCGCGCCGGTCGACGACGACGAAGTCGTCGCCATGTGCATGCATCTTGACGAAATCGATAGTCATGCGCGGCCCTCTTCCCGATCGGCTGGTTGTCCGGGAATGGTACCGGCAATTGAAGATCAGCCGCGGAAGATCAACCGCGCCACGCTGTCACAACCCGGCAAAACAGCCCGTCAACAATGCCTGTCGCCGGGATCCCGCTCGCTTCCGGCCCACGCTGCCGCCCGCTGCGCGTTGCGCCGGACCGTGCGGCTTCGCGCCCTCACGCCCCTTTCAACGAGAATCCCCGACCATGTCGAACCAGGACAACGCCCCCGATCAGCAACCCGAATCGGCCGCCGCCGTGTCGCGCCGCGGTTTCCTGAAGCTTGCCGGCGTATCCGGCCTCGCGACCGCAGCGGGCGGCCTCGCGGCGGCCGGCAGGGCCGCCGCGCCGACCCCGGACGGCACGCCCGAACAGATCCACCTGACGTGGGGCAACGACCCGGCATCGGAAGTCGTGATCTCGTGGGCGTCGCTCGCGCCGGCCGTCAATCCGCGTGCGCGCATCAGCGCGGACGGCGAAGCGCCGCGCATCGTGCACGGCGTGCAGCGCCTTTACACGGACGGCCTGAACGGCGAGACCGTGTTCGCCTATCACGCGCGCGTGCATGGCCTGAAGCCCGGCACACGCTACCAGTACATGCTGACGGCCGACAACGACAGCAACGCCTCGAAGCCGTTCACCGCGACCTTCTCGACCGCACCGCGTGGCCGCGCGCCGTTCCGCTTCACGAGCTACGGCGATCTCGCGACGCCGAACGGCGCATGGGTGCTGTCGTCGCCGCAGAGCGGCTTTGCGGTGCAGGCGGTCGAGCAGTTCCAGCCGCTGTTCCACCTGCTGAACGGCGACCTGTGCTACGCGAACCTGAACCCCGCGCACCAGCCTGAAGTGTGGCGCGACTTCGGCAACAACAACCAGACGTCGGCCGCGAACCGGCCGTGGATGCCGTGCCCCGGCAACCACGAAGTCGAGTTCCACAACGGCCCGCAGGGCTTCGATTCGTATCTCGCGCGCTATCAGCTGCCCGAGAACGGCACGCACTTTCCGGGCCGCTGGTACAGCTTCCGCGTGAGCTCGGTGCTGTTCATCTCGCTCGACGCGGACGACATCGTCTACCAGGACGCGGCCGCCTTCGTCGCCGGCCCGAACCCGCTCGTGCCGGCGGCCAGCACCGGGCATCCGCCGATCGAGCCGGGCACGTCGCTCTACATCCGCGGCTACAGCAACGGCGAGCAGACGCGCTGGCTCGAACGCACGCTGCATCACGCATCGAAGGATCACGACATCGACTGGATCGTCGTGCAGATGCACCAGGATGCGCTGAGTTCGTCGAAGACGGGCAATGGCTCGGACAAGGGGATCCGCGAGGCGTGGCTGCCGCTGTTCGACCGTTACGGCGTCGATCTCGTGCTGTGCGGCCACGATCACGATTACGAGCGCAGCTATCCGGTGCGCGGCTGCAACCATCGCGCAGGCGTCGACGCGGCCACGGGCGAAGTCGTCGATACGCTGCAGCCGCGTCCGGCCGTGGCGGCCGATCCGTCGCGCGCGACGTTCGACACGAGCCACGGGACGATCCACCTGATCCTCGGCGGCGGCGGCACGAGCGCACCGCTCGACGTGTACGGCGAGAATCCCGCGACAGGCTTTGCGCAGGCGAAGGTGTTCACGAAGCCGAACCGGCCGGTGCCGGGCGCGGCGCCGAACACGTTCGTGCGCAAGCCGGCCGACGCGCTCGAGGATGCGATCTGGTCCGCCCGCCGCGACACGGGCACCGGCTACGGCATTGCAGTGTTCGACCACGATCCGGGCAAGCCGGGCGGCGAGACGACGATCACGATGCGCTACTACCACGCGCCGGGCGCGGACCAGCAGCCGACCGCGCAGTACGAGCTGTTCGAGACGATCACGCTGAGCAAGCAGCGTCGCGAGCACTGAGCATGCGCGCCGCCGCGCGGGGCACGCGCCCGCGCGGTGCGGCTGATCGCGATGCCGGCTCCCGCATTTTCCCGCCCCGACCGATAGTCGACCGTTGGCTTCGAAGGACTCGCCGTTCGCGAAGACACGTTAGACTGTCGCTCATGGAACCATGCCGTTATTGCCAGAAAATCCGCGACGAATGGGATTGCCATGGCGACGAATGCCGCCGCGCGATCGCCCAGGCGCTGCGCCGGCAGCGCGCCGGCCTGCCGATGGTCGCCAACCGCATCCGCAACGAAGTGCCGTCCGGCGCCTCCACGCAGCAGGTGATCGAAGTGCTGTCGCGCCAGCGCCTGCGTGCGCGCCGCGGCAACGAGGAGCGCCGCGCGCGCAAGGAAATCGAGGACGCCGACGGCGTCTGAGCCGCCGCGCCGCGTATTTTCCGCGCGACACAATAATCAGGGACGGACGGGATTTATCTGGTCATTATTGTCTCAGCGACAAGGATCTTTCACCGAAACTCACGTTTACCCTAGGGCTCTCGGTGCCTACGATGTAGTCAACCGCTTACGACATCGAGTCGAACGCGGAGAACCAAACTACATCGGAGGTCATCATGAAATCGATCGTCTACGCAGTCGTCGCCGCTACCGCTCTGTCCGCTTCGTTCGGCGCGTTCGCGCAAAGCACCGTGACCCGCGCGCAAGTGCGCAACGAGCTGGTCCAGCTCGAGAACGCCGGCTACAAGCCGGGCCTGTCGAGCCCGTATTACCCGGCGGACATCCAGGCCGCACAGGCCCGCGTGCAAGGCGCCGACAACAGCGGCTACGGCGCGCAAGCCGCACCGGTCGTCCAGGGCGCCGCGCCGGCCGCGAAGGTGCAGAACCCGCGCGACTCGGTCTACTTCGGTCACTAAGCCGCTCGCCGGCACACCCGCCGGTAACGCCACAGCCTACGACGCGCGGATCTCGCCACTCGTGCACGTCCGCGCGCCGAGCAGGTCCTGATACCGGACGCACACGCGCTGCTCGGATGCCTTTGCCGCGTACATCGCGGCATCGGCCTTGACCAGCAGTTCCTCGGCCGAGCGGCCGTCGGCCGGGAACTCGCTGACGCCGATGCTCGCGCCGACCGCCATGCGCCGCTCGCCAAACTCCAGCTCCTCGGCCATCACACCCTGGATGCGCGACGCGATCTCGCGGATCACCTCCGGCGAATGCACGCCCGCCAGCAGCACGATGAACTCGTCGCCGCCGAGCCGCGCGGCCATGTCGCCGCTGCGCAGTACGAGGTTCAGCCGCTTCGCGACCGCGACGAGCGTGCGGTCGCCCGCCGAATGCCCGAGCTGATCGTTGATCTGCTTGAAGCGGTCGAGGTCGACGAACATCACCGCGAGCCCCTCGTTCGCCGTCGCCGCATGGCGGATCGCGCCGTCGAGCCGCTCCATGAACAGCAGCCGGTTCGGCAGCCCGGTCAGCACGTCGTGGCCGGCCAGATGCGTGAGCTCCTGCTGCTTCGCGCGCAGCATCGTCAGCTGCGTGCGGATCTCGACACGCATGCAGTCGAAGCAGCGCGCGAGGATGCCGATCTCGTCCGAGCGCTCGACCGGCAGCCGCTCCGCGGCGGGATCGTCGAACACGTGGGTCGCCGCGCGCGCGAGCGTCTGCAGCGGCCGCGTGAGCGCGCGCGCGAACAGGATCGCGAGGATCACCGCGAACACGCTCGAGATCAGCACCATCCGCACGATCCGGCCGCCGAGCATCGCGGCGGGCGCGACCACGTCCGCCAGCGGTCGCTCGATCCCGAGCACGACGAAGCGGTTGTCTTCGCTGCGGCTGAACTGCGTGCGTGCGAACGCGAGCATCTGGTCGGGCGCGCGCGGCGACTCGGCGCACGTCACGCTCGCGCGCGATTCCTCGAACAGCGGCTTTGTCGCCGGAAACGAGTCCTGCATCAGCACGCGCCGCCCGCGGTCGAACCCGAACGTCTGCGCCGGATCCGGATGCACGAGGAAATCGCCCCATTCGTTCGCGAGATACACGCGATAGTCTTCCGGCAGATCGCGTTCGAGCCGTGAGAACACACGCGTCAGCTCGACGTCGATCACGAGCGCGCCGACCGTCTCGCCACGCGCGTCGGCGACCGGCGTGCCGACGCGCAGGATCGGCTGCCCCTCCGCCGCATGCGACCCCGTCTCGTGATTGATCGCGATCGGCGACAGGTAGATGTGGCCCTGCGCGGTCGACAGCGTATCGAACACGTAGGAGAACTGTCCCTTCTCCTGGAATTCGCCCTCCGGCAGCACGGCAATGCCGCGCACGTCGCGGTCCACGCGAATCCGCTCTTGCCCATAGTGCGCGCGCGCGATCAGGCGGATCTGCAAGTACTCGGGGTGATACTGCATGAAGCTGTAGTACACCTGTTCGAGTCGCTCGCGCCGCGCGTGCGCGGGATCGTCGCCGCTCGCAACGGCGGCCGACGACGGCATCGTCGCGAGCACCAGCGCGTCGTCGGCGACGTCGCCGAGCGCGGCGGTGAAGCGTTGCCCCAGCAGTTGCGTCGACGTCAGCAGGCTGTGCTGCGCTTCCTGCACGAGCATCGCGCGGTTCGCGCGATACGCGTAATAGCCGGTCACGCCGGACGCCACGACGCCGATGCAGGCGAGCAGCACCGACAGTTTCGACGTGAGGCCGAGCTTGATCATTTTGCGAAGCGCTCCGGCCGGTCGCCCGATACGATGCGGCTCCACAGCGCCTCGCGACGCGCGATGCTCTCGACCGGCTGGATCCACACGAGATGCTGATGCCCCGCGCCGAGGCCCGGCGGCGGCACAAGCGTATTCGCGAGCCCCTGACGCTGCGTGAGCAGCGCGCCGATCGCCGGCTCGAGCATGTAGTTGATCCACGCGAGCGCGAGCTCCGGATGCTCCGCGCCGCGCGTCATCGCCCAGCAGTCGAGCCATGCGAGCGCGCCTTCGTCCGGAATCACGTAGCCGACGTCCGCGCCCGCGCGGCGCAGCAGCTCGACCTGCTGCGTGCCGTAGTTGCCGAACATCAGCGCCGCGTGATGCTGGACGAACAGCGCGGTCGCCTCCTCGGGCAGCGTGTAGTACGTGAGCAGGTTGCGGCGCAGCTCGACGAGCTTGTGCGCGACCGCCTTCGTCTGTGCCGGCGACAGGTTGAACGGATCGGCATAGCCGAGCGCCAGCGCGGTGAACGAGAAATTGTGCTGCGCGCTGTTGAAATCGAGCACCTTGCCGCGGTAGCGCGGATCCCACAGCTCGAGCATCGAATGCGGCGCAGCCGGTACCTGCTTGCGGTCGTAGATGAGCCCCATCGACGAGTACGTGAACGGCACCGCATAAGTCGCGCCATGGCGCACGAGGCCGCCGATCTGGTCGACCTGCTGGAAATTCGGCAATTGCCGCCGCCGGTTCGGAATGCGCGACAGATCGAGCGGCGCGAGCAGCCGGTCGCGCGCATAACGCTGGATCTCGGCCGTATTCGCGGCGAGCACGTCGTAGGCCGGAGGCGAAGCGCTATGCATCCGCGACCATAACGCTTCGTCGGAATCGACGAAGGTCACTTCCACGCGCACATGGAATTGCGATTCGAAAGCGCTGACGACATCGTTATCCGCATAACCGGGCCACGCGAGAACACGCAAAACGTTTTCGTTTGCGGATTCCGGCGCGGCGATGCCAGACATGCAAAGCAGGCCTGATATCAAAACGATGAGAATCGTACGCGTCGCAACGTTGACCCCGCGCCAACACGCGCCAATTCCCCTGATCAATCGGACTGAGTCCGGATTGCACGGCAGCATTCGACTGTCCTTTTTTCTAGTCGATGCGATTGTTTGAGCTTGCTACAAGACCATAAAAAGGAACGGCATGCAATAAGAACTCGCCACATGCGGATTCATGCGTACGTTTTTACCCGTTGATTCGGAATGATTCGCGCTCCGGACTTAAATTCGCAACATGCCGATTTCATTTATCTGGCTGCATAACGTTGCGACCACAAGCAATTGCCGATTGATCAGGCAAATCGCCTGCCGACAATCCGTAATCGCGGATCCAATCAAATTACGCACTGAATCGTTAACGACAGCCCGTCGTAAAAATTGAGTCGGCGCATTGTCATTCGATCACGACATCGTCAGATCAATTTCATGTCAGACGAATTGCATTCGTACTGCCGGCGCATCAATTGAATCGGAATGCGCAAATACACGTATTTCGATCGGCAATCGTCACATGCGCGCGTCGCGGCATCCGTCGGTACAGCGCGGCACGCACTGCGGATTCGTGCCCGCTTCGACGCCGCCCTCGGGGACGGATGCGCTATCCTTTTGCCAGCGCTCATCGGACAATGAGCCGCCTGCCGCGCGCGAAGCCATACGGGCCCGCATCCCGCGGCGTGCTCCCACCCACGTCAATGAAACGCTACGAAACCCTCGCCAACACGATTGCCGACGAAATCCGCAACGGCAACCTCGCGGTCGGCACGCGCCTGCCGTCACTGCGCCAGATCATCGCGCAGCATGGCGTCAGCCAGTCGACGGTGTTTCGCGCGTACTACCTGCTCGAACAGTGGGGCCTGATTCGTGCGCGCGAGCGCTCCGGCTACTACGTCGCGCCCGGTGCGCGCCCGCCCGCGAAGCGGCGCGCGAGCCGTGCGGCCGGCGCGACGCGCAAGGTCGACATCAGCGACCTCGTATTCTCGGTGCTCGACGCCGCGACCCAGCCCGGCATCGTGCCGCTCGGCTCCGCATTCCCGTCGCCGCAGCTGTTTCCGCTGCCGCGGCTCGCAAAATCGCTCGCGCAGGCGACGCGGCTCGTCAGCCCGTGGAGCACGGTCGTCGACCTGCCGCCCGGCAACGAGCAGTTGCGCCAGCAGATCGCGCTGCGCTATCTCGCGATGGGCGTATCGCAGCCGGTCGACGAGATCGTCGTCACGAACGGTGCACTTGAAGCGCTGAACCTGTGCCTGATGGCCGTCACGCGGCCCGGCGACGTGGTGGCCGTCGAAGCACCCGGCTTCTACGCGGCGCTGCAGGCGATCGAGCGGCTCGACCTGCGGGCAGTCGAGATTCCGGTCGATCCGCACGCGGGGCTCGATCTCGTCGCGCTCGAGAACGCGCTCGACCGCCACAACGTGCGCGCATGCTGGTTCATGACGAATTTCCAGAATCCGACCGGCGTCACGCTGTCGGCCGCGAAAAAGCGCGCGCTCGTCGAGCTGCTCGCCGCGCGCGACGTGCCGTTGATCGAGGACGACGTGTACGGCGAGCTGCATTTCGGGCCCGACTATCCGCTGCCCGCGCGCGCATTCGACCGACACGGCCTCGTGATGCACTGCAGCTCGTTCTCGAAGACGCTCGCGCCCGGCTACCGGATCGGCTGGGCGGCCGCCGGGCGGTTCGCGGAAAAGGTGCAGCGGCTCAAGCTGATGACGACGCTGTCGGCGAGCATTCCCGCGCAGGCCGGCATCGCGAACTATCTCGAGCACGGCGGCTATGATCGCCATCTGCGCAAGCTGCGCGGCGCGCTGCACAGCCAGCTCGAGCGGATGGACGACGCGCTGCGGCGCTGGCTGCCGGCCGGCGTCGAATGGGTGAAGCCGGACGGCGGCTACTTCCTGTGGCTCGAATGCCCGGAAGCGATCGACGCGATGGAGCTGCATCGGCAGGCGCTCGAGCGCGGCATCAGTTTCGCGCCGGGGCCGCTGTTTTCCGCGGCGCACGGCTTCGAGCGCTGCGTGCGCGTGAATTTCGGCCACCCGTGGAGCCGCGAGATCGAGCGGGCGATCCGCGTGCTCGGCGAGCTCGTCGCGGGGCCCGCGGTGCGCAAGGCGGGCTGAAGGCGATCTGCCGGCGCGCGCATCTGCTGCGCCCATTCCGCCCGCAACTGCTCCTTGTTGCGGCCCCGCCCATTCTCTACGCTGTCCTTTCGTCGCGTCCGCCCGGACGCGCGCACCCGACGAGCGGTGCGCCCCGCGCCGCTCACGTTGCCTCCGACTCCATGTATCGATATACGGATTTCGACCGCGCGCTCGTGCAGAGCCGCGCCGCCCAGTTTCGCGACCAGCTCGAACGCTGGCAGCGCGGCACGTTGAGCGAAGACGCGTTCCGGCCGCTGCGGCTGCAGAACGGCTGGTATGTGCAGCGCCATGCGCCGATGCTGCGCGTCGCCGTGCCGTACGGCGAGCTGTCGAGCGCGCAGCTGCGCGTGCTTGCGCGGATCGCGTGCGACTACGACGTGCCCGACGACGCGACCTACCGCGCCGCATGCGACGCGCAGGCGCAGCTCGGCACGACGCGCCTGCCGACCCGCAATGCGCACTTCACGACGCGCACCAACGTTCAGTTCAACTGGATTCCGCTATCGAAAGCGGCTGACGTGATGGACCTGCTCGCGACCGTCGACATGCACGGCATCCAGACGAGCGGCAACTGCATCCGCAACATCTCGTGCGACGAGCGCGCGGGCGTCGCGCCGGACGAGATCGCCGATCCGCGCCCGTTCGCCGAGGCGATGCGGCAATGGACGACGCTGCATCCCGAGTTCGCGTTCCTGCCGCGCAAGTTCAAGATCGCGATCACCGGCGCGGCCGAGGATCGCGCGGCGACCGACTGGCACGACGTCGGCCTGAAGCTCGTGCGCGACGACGCGGGCGAGCTCGGCTTTCGCGTGAGCGTCGGCGGCGGGATGGGCCGCACGCCGATGATCGCGACGCTGCTGCGCGCGTTCCTGCCGTGGCGGCACGTGATGAACTACATCGAGGCGATCGTGCGCGTGTACAACCGCTACGGCCGCCGCGACAACAAGTACAAGGCGCGCATCAAGATCCTCGTGAAGACCGAGGGGCAGCGCTATATCGACGACGTCGAAGAGGAGTTCCGGCAGATCGTCGAGCTCGACGGCGGCCCGCATACGATCCCGCAGGCCGAATTCGACCGGATCGCCGCGTGCTTCGTGCCGCCATCGCGCAAGCCGCGCAGCGTCGACCTGCACGACGCGAATGCGCGCATCAGCGCGCACGCGCACCGGCATCCGGCGTTCGCGCGCTGGCTCGCGCGCAACGTCGCCGCGCATCGCGACCCGTCGCTGCGGATCGTCACGCTGTCGTTCAAGCGGCGGCTGCAGGCGCCCGGTGACGCATCGCCGGACCAGCTCGACGCGCTCGCCGATCTCGCCGACCGCTACTCGGCCGGCGAGGCGCGCGTCACACACACGCAGAATGCGGTGCTGCCGTGGGTGCACGTCGACGACCTGTTCCTGCTGTGGGAAAACGCGCGCGCGATCGGTCTCGCGAGCGCGAACGTCGGCCTGCTGACCGACATGATCGCGTGCCCGGGCGGCGATTTCTGCGCGCTCGCGAATGCGCGTTCGATCCCGATCGCCGATGCGATCACCGAGCGTTTCCAGGATCTCGACCTGCTGCACGACGTCGGCGACATCGACCTGCACATCAGCGGCTGCATCAATTCGTGCGGCCATCATCACAGCGGCCACATCGGCATCCTCGGCGTCGACAAGGATGGCGCCGAGTGGTACCAGGTGACGCTCGGCGGCTCCGACGGCTCGGCCGAAAGCGGGCCCGCGCAGCCGGGCAAGGTGATCGGCCCGTCGTTCTCCGCGGACGAGATCGTCGACGTCGTCGACGCGCTGGTGGCCGCGTATCTCGACGCGCGGCTCGACATCGGTGGCCGCAGCGAGCGGTTCATCGACACCGTGCGCCGCATCGGCCACGAGCCGTTCAAGACTGCCGCGCAGCGCGCGCGCCATCTCGCGGAGCATGCATGACGAACCCGACCGAACGCATCCGGCTGCTGACGCCGGCCCGCCACGACGACGACACGCGCGCCGCGCAGCAGCACGGCGACACGACGCTCGCGATCGCCAACGACGAGGACCTCGCGCCGCTCGCCGCGCAGATCGCGGCTGCATCGCGAATCGACCTGCAGTTCCCGGCGTTTACCGACGGCCGCGCGTACAGCCAGGCCTACCTGCTACGCAAGCGCTTCGGCTTCGCCGGCGACCTGCGCGCGACTGGCGACGTGATGATCGATCAGTTGCTGCTGATGGAGCGCACCGGGTTTTCGAGCGCGGTGCTGCACGAAGACGCCGATCCGGAAGACGCACGGCGCCAGCTCGAACGCTTTTCGGGCTTCTATCAGCGCGATGTGAGGGTGGAAATGTGAGGGTGGAAACGCCGCCGCAGGACGCGGCGGCGGCAGACTCAGCGCGCGGCCACCTGCTTCTTGAACGCCGCGAGAATCCGCTTCTCGAGCGCGATGTAGTCGCGGCCGAAGTGGTGCTCGCCCTGCGTCTTGATCAGTTCGACACCCGTGCTCGCGAGTGCGGGACACATCGTTTCCTTCTCCGCCTCGCCGTAGAAGCACTGGACGATGCCCGGCGGCACCTTCGCGATCTCGGGCGCGACCTTCAGCGCCTTGTCGCTCGCCGGCATCCCGAGCCAGCCCGTCACGCGGATCTGGAAATCCGCGGCCGGCGAGAAGCCGAGCAATGACATCACCGCCACCTTGTCGCGCAGGTCGGCCGGCAGCCGGTTGTACGCGAACGGCATCACGTCCGCGCCGAACGAATAGCCGACCAGCGCGACGTTCGTCGCATGCCAGCGCGTCATGTAGGTGCGCATCACGCGCGCGAGATCGCGGCTCGTCTGCGCAGGCGGCTTCTCGCTCCAGAAGTAGCGCAGGCTGTCGATGCCGACGACCGACACGCCGTCGCGCGCCAGCGCCTCGGCGATCGTCTTGTCGAGATCGCGCCAGCCGCCGTCGCCGGAAATCACGATCGCGACCAGGCCCGACGGCTTCGCGGCCGGCAGCTCGATCAGCGGCAGGTCCGACACGTCGAGCTCGTCGTCGGCGGTGCCGTCGCGCAGGTGCGGCGTGATCAGCGACACGAGCTTCGCGGTATCGCCGGCCGCCGCGGTGTCGACGAAGCCCGGCATCGCGCGGCGCACGATCGTCGGATCGGGCGGGCACGGCTTGAAGCGCGGATCGAGCGTCGCGGACGGCTCGACCGACACCGCGCCGGCGATCGTGTTCTCCGGCGCCATCGACAGGATCTGCTTCGCGATCGCGCCGCCCTGCCCGACACCCGCGACGATCGGCGCGTAATAGCGCGACGAGCGCGCGAGCCGTTCGAGCTGGTGGCTGACCGCCTCGGTGTCACCGTCGAGGTGATGGCAGGTTTCCGGCTTCGCGGCGAGGTTCGCCGCATAGCGCTCCGAATCGACGCCGACCGTCATCGCGCCGGCCTTCGCGAGCGCGTTGGCGGCCTGCTGGTCGGCCGTGCTCCAGCCGGCGTCGCGCGAGAACATCACGACGAAGCCGCGCAGCGCGCCGCTCGGCTTCGTGACCGTGACCGGGCCGTAACGGCCGCCCGGCATCGTCTGCACATTCGTGGCGGCCTGCTGCGTCGCGAACGCGGCACCCGCCAGCATCATTCCCGCGCAGGCGGCCAGCGCCCGCGAGATTCCCTTCTTCAACATCATGAACGCCGACCTCCAGCCAGCAGAGACAGATCGGCCAGCGTGACGAACACGCCGACCGAGCCCGAAGCCGCGAGATAACGCGGCTCCCAATGCGGCTCGAACTTGCTCTTGAACGCGCGCAAGCCGCGGAAATTGTAGAAACGGCCGCCGAAGCGCCAGACCATCAGCCCGAACCGGTGCCACGGCGACGGCATCCGTGCGGCGCCCATCCCCGAGAACGGCGCGATGCCGAGGCTCAGCTTGCGGAAACCCGCTTCCTTCAGGTGCAGCGCGAGCTGCGTGAACAGGTACTCCATCGCATACGGCGACGCTTCCGGCAGATGACGCATCACGCCGACCGTCGCCTCGGTATTGAGGTCGGTCGTCATGAACGTGACGAACGCGACCGGCTTGTCGGCCTGCCGCACGAGCATCACCGATTGCGTCGCGAGATAGCCGTCGTGGAAGGCCGCGACCGAGAAGCTCTTCTCGCGCGCGTCGCGGCTGTCGAGCCAGCCGTCCGAGATGTCGCGCAGCGCGGGCAGCGCGTCGGGCACCGCGTGCGGCGCGATCACCTCGACGGTCATCGCGTCCTTGTCGCCGCGGCGCAGCGCGTAGCGCAGGTGCGAGCGGTGCGAGCCCTTCAGGTCGAATTCGTCGAGTGCGACGTGCGCTTCCTCGCCGAGCTTCATCAGCGTGAGCCCCGCGTCGAGATACAGCGGCAGCGCGTTCGCGCGCACCTGGTAGAACGCCGCGCGGCCGCCGTGCTTGTGCGCGAGCGCGATGAACTTGCCGATCAGCGCCGGCCATTCGCTGCGCGGGCCGACCGGGTCGTGCAGCGCGGCCCACGTGCGGCCGTGCTTCGCGTACATCAGGAACGCCTCGCGCGATTCCGAGAACAGGAACGACTTGTCGCCCATCAGCGCGAGGCCCGCGTCGCTGCATTCCTGTGCACGGATGATGCGTTCGGCGTCCTGCAGGTCCTGCGGCGCGGGCGTCACGAAGCGGCCCGGCGCCGGGCGCAGCAGCTGCCACAGCGCGAACAGTGCGACGAACACGCCAGCGGCGAACGTTGCGCGCAGCGCACGCGGCGCGCGCGCGTCGAACGAGAAATGCGACCACAGCTCGCGCGTGTACGGCACATCGCGGAACGCGAAGAACAGCACCCACACGGCCAGCATCAGCACCATCGCCACCGACACGAACCAGCTCACCGTGAAGCGCTCGGCGAGCAGCGACGAGTGACGGTTGAAGCGCCGGCGGCTGACGAGCAGCAGCACCAGCAGCGTGCCGAGCACGCCGGCCTCGACGAACGCGAGGCCCTTCGCCAGCGACAGCGCGAGGCTCGCGAGCGTCAGCGCGAAGGTCATCCACCACGCGCCGTCGAGGCGGCGCAACAGCCCGCGCGCGACGAACAGCAGCGCGACGCCGAGCACGCTGCAGATCACCTGCGAGCCTTCGAGCACCCACAGCGGCACGATGTTGCGCAGGATTGCGATCCGGTGCCAGAACGCCGGCGTCGCGCTCGAGATTACCAGCATCGTGCCGACCGCGAACGTGACGAGGCTCAGGAACAGTGGCGCGAGCTGCGACACGCGTGCGGCCTGCCGCGTGACGAGGCGGCGCCGCAGCGCGCGGCCTTCGAAGCCCGCGAGCAGACCGGCCGACAGCACGAACGGCACGCCGAAATAGATCGCGCGATACGCGATCAGCGCGGCGACCATCGCATGCGCGGGCACGTCGCGGCCGAGCGTGAACACCATCGCGGCCTCGAACACGCCGATCCCGCCCGGCGTATGGCCGATCATGCCGAGCAGCAGCGCGGCCGCGTAAACGGTGATGAAGGTCGGGAAGCCGACCGGCGCGGCCGGCAGCAGCACCCACAGCGTGAGGCCTGCAGCGATCACGTCGAGCACCGCGTAGAGAACCTGCGCGATCAGGTCGCGCCGCGCGGGCACGTCGAACGCAAGCCACTTGAAGCGCGTGACGACCGGCCGGGCCGTGTTACCGCACGCGAACACGATCGCGGCCATCGCCGCCAGCAGCGCGGCGCCGCTCCACGTCAGCACGGCCGGCGCGACGTGCAGCATCGCGGCGAGCGTCTGCGGCACGCAGACCATGCCGACCGCCGTCATCAGCACCAGCGCGAGCGCGAGCGTGCCGCTCGTGAACACCGTCATGCGGCCGATCTGCGCGGGCGTGACACCGGACACGCCGTAGACGCGCGCGCGGACCGCACCGCCCGTCAGCGCACCGAAACCGGTCGCGTTGCCGAGCGCGGAGCCCGCGATCGCGCCGATCCACAGCGCCGCGCGCGGCACCTTGGCGGCAACGTAGCGCAAGCCGACCGCGTCGCGGGCGACCAGCGCGAGATAGCTGAGCGCGGTCGCACCGAGCGACGCGCCCCACTCGGCGGGCGACATGTGGCGGAGCTCGCGGATCACCGACCGGTAATCGACGGACGCCGACAGGTGCTGGAAGACCACGATCAGCAGCAGGCCGATGCCGAGTGCAAGCAGCGGCGACAGGACACGCTCGTTGCGGAGCAGTGCCGAGACACGGCCGAACATTGCCGCGGCACGGCTGGGCGAACCAGGGTGGCGGGAAGACATAGATTATTGGTGGCGGTACATAGCGTGTCGCGGCGTCGGGTACCCGGGCGGCGACGAATCTGGTTGTGCTGCGTCGGCGGTCCGCCAAAGCGGGAGGCTGGCGGTGCCTGATTCAGAAATTACAAGTATACGGAATTTATATTACAAAATCTTTCGCGTTCGGTGACGCCGAGCCGGACGGCACGGCCGCGTCAATGCAAGATCAAAATTAAGCGATCCATACATGCGCGAGATGCGAATCATACCGGGAACCGGCGGGGATTTTTCATCGGACAAGTGACTTGCGATGCATTCGGGAGAAATTTGCCGGGCGCGGCCCGGCGGGCGAGGAGAAAGACGTAAGGTCGCAGGGCTTTTCGGGAATGGGGACAGGTTGGGTTGGGCGGTGTGTCGCCGCCCTTTCATTGGGCCTTCATTTGGCCGCTACGTCCGGGCGGCGTGGTTCATCCCGCAATCCGTACCGGTTCGCAGCCCCCGGCCCGACTCTGCCGTTAAAACTGCGCCGTCAACTGGAAGCCGAACGTCACCCGCGCAGTCGGGAAGCCCGACGGCCTGTAGACCGGCGTACCCGCGAACAGGTCGTATGCATAAGCGCCGAATCTCGTGCCGACGCTCCCCTTCACGCCGATCACCGCGCCGGCCAGTTGCGTGCCGACCAGCGTGACCGGCTGCGGGCCCCACACTCGACCGTAATCGAGCCCCGCATAGAGCGCCTGCCCCGTCTGCCCGATCGGCATCTGCAACTCGTTGCGCCAGTAGAAGCCGCGCGCGGCCGCCAGCATCGTCTCGCCGTCGAAACCGCGCACCGTGTAGCGGCTGCCGATCGTCAGGTCGTCGATGTAGTACAGCGTGTTGCCCGTGTATTGGCCGTGGAAGGTGCCGACGTAGCGGAACGGTTGCTTCGCAATGGCGAACGGCACCTGCAGGTTCGCGTCGAGTACGGCCATTCTGTAGCGGTAGGTCGGGCCGCCTTCGGCTGCCAGCATGTCGTCCTGCGCGCCGAATGCGCCGATGCCCTGCCGGTACGCGAGCATCCCGTCGAACTGCGCGCCACCGAAGTAATGACGATCGGTCAGGCCGATTTCGACGAACGTGTTGTTGCGGCGCTGCTGCGGGATTTCGGTGTCTTCGATGAAGCTCTGGCCGAAGCGGCGCGACAAGTGGAATTGCGCGCCGAATACGTCGTTCTGGCTGCGCAACAGCACGCGGTTCAGCTTGAAGTCGACGGTCTTCGAATTGCCGCTCGCGACGAAGGTCTGGTTTACGCCGGCGATCTGCTGGTAGTACGTGTTCGTGTATGCCGACAGCGTCGCGGTCCAGTAGCCCCACGGGATCGAGTAGAAGCCGTTCCAGCCGTGCGAGCCGAGACGCTTGTCGCCCAGTTCGAGATCCTGGCTCACGCCGATGTTGAAGAGGTCGTTCAGGCCGAGCGGGTTGTCGATGCCGACCGACAGGTTGCCTTGCAGGCGGCCCGTGGCGCGCGTGCCGGAGTTGTCGATCGAGGCGACGACGGTCCAGGGTTTTGCGCGTTTGACGTCGAGGACGACGTCGCTTTCGCCAGGCGTGTCGGCGGGGACGATCTGCATCGAGACGTCCTGGCTCGACACGCGCTTCATCTGCTCGATGCCCTGCTCGAGGTCGCGCAGGTTCAGGAGGTCGCCGTCACGGGTCGGGAACGCGGTTTTCCAGGTGCCTCGGAGCTTTTCGTCGGAGAAGCGGACGTGGCGGATCGTGCCGGGGATCAGCGCGAGTTTGAGGATGCCGGTCGAGAGGTCTTGTTCGGGGAGCAGGACGCGGGTCGTGATGTAGCCGCGCGACAGGATCGCCTGGGACAGGCCTTTGACCAGTACGTCGAGGCCCTGTTTGCCAACGCATTGGCCAGCATAGTGGCTCAGCCATTCACGGGCGAAGGCGAAGCGGTCCATTGGCAGTGCGGACGCGCCTTGAGACTTTACTGCGTCGGGCAGCGAATCGGGGACGTCGAGCGTGAAGTTGTCGACGCGGAAGCACGGCGTTTCGGTCGGCAAGGTCAGGAAAGCCGCGCTTTCCGTTACGGACGAGCGCACTGCCGGTGCGGAAACGGTTCGCTCGCGTTCGCGCGCTTGCTCCTGCTCGCGGGCACGTTGATCGTTGCTGGTCGGCACGGCGCCCGGCGCGATCGACTGTGCGGATACGCCGGCCGATGCGAGCAGCAAGGAGGCTGTGACAAGGTTGGTTCCCCGGATTTTCTTCCTCATGTACTGGTTTTCTCGATTATGCGTACCGCGTGACCATCCAGACGCCGATCAGGACGACAACTGCGCCGACCGCTTGCAACGGCTTCAAAAGGTGTTCGTACAGCGCCGTGAACGACAGCACAACAAGCATGGAGATCGCCACCATGGTCGGATACGCAACGCCAAGCGTCGTCTTGCGCAGCGCAATCGCATAAAGCACGAAGCCGATACCGTAGGCGCCGATCGCTGCACCGCGCGCAATCCACGGCAATGCGCTCGACTCGCCGAGTGCAATGCCCTTGAGGGCCGCGATTCTGAGCAACACGCTGGCAAGGCCGCCGAAAATACCGCTTGCGATAACGATCAGCCAATTCATCGGATGGCCTCCGTCGCCATGGCGATATCGGGCCGACGGTCAGGCGTGGCACGCATGTCGGCCGAGCGTACCGCTGTTCACGAGATCAACCGCCGTGCTCACCGACACCGACTGCTGCGCATAAAGCGTGCCGCTGTTGTCGATGCCGCCCGCCGCGGACATCGCGAGATTGCCCGCTGCCGTTGTCTTGCCGGTCAGCACGAGGCGGCCGTTCGACTGCAGCGTCATATCGCCGGCCTGCGCCGCGATCGTGCCCGCATTGCGCACACCGACGCCGCCTTCGGTGCCGACCAGGTAGATCCGGTCGCTGTACATCCCGCCGAGCTGGCTGACGTCGATCGCGACGGCCGGCGCGGCGCCATCGCCCTGGATCGGCGTCGCCGCCAGCGTGTCGTGATCGACCTGGTTCGCGCCCGCGATGACGTTCAGGTTCTTCGCGTAGATCGCCGCATTCGCCTGCACGGCGCGGGCAATGATGTCAACCTGATCGACGTTCGCCGCATTGAGCCCCGCGCCCTGCACCGTGACGAGTCCGCGATTGACGGCGTAGCCGGCGAGCGAGCCGTCCGCACTGTAGTAAGGCTGGCCGGTGGTCAGCGTGGCGCGCGACGTATTGATGAAGCCGCCGCCGTCGACGACGATGCCGGCCGGGTTGGCCAGCACCACTTCCGCGCGATTCCCGGCGACTTCGACGTAACCGCGAATCTGCGACCCGTTCGCGCTGTTCACCTGGTTGACGATGATCCGGGCGGATTGACCGGGCCCGAAGTTCGGGTTCCCGTTGATATAAGCGGCCTGCTGCGTATTGACGGACGTCGGCGAGTTATTGAGGATCGCGCCGTTTTTCTGGACGTCGAACTGGTTGTAGGTATTGACCGATACGCCGGCGCCGGAAGGCTTGGCGATATTCACCTGCGGCAAGCCGTTTTGCGTCTGGATCACATGCGTGGGCGTGCCTGGCGTCGGCGCGATCTGCGCCGGTGCGAGCGAAGGCGCAGCCGCCAGCGATGCAGCCGCAAGAATCCAGCCCGAACCGCCGAGTGCACGTCGGCCGGCACGGTGCTCGCCGGAAGCAGCTTCCCCCGAAGCGGCAGCCGTCTCTTCGACAACCACCACCATTCCCCGGAATCTGGAATTCACCAGGCGGTAGGTCTTTCCATTCATCGTTCTTTATTGGACTTCTTTTCAGATCGATGAACGTTAGCAAAGCAATCGTCAGCAAGCCATAAGGTGACCGTCGACAATTGCCAGACGCTATGGATATGTGAAGTGACGCAATTTCAGGATTTTTCCTATCACACTCCGCTATCTCGAATTAATGCATCTGATTTTTATTAGAGTTCTTCAGAATTTTCCTGCATTGATTCCCGATTTATCTCATCGCAAATAAAAATCCGATCGATATCGCGCCGCATCGCGATCATCGGGAAATAGTCAAAATGTGTTGCCGGCCAGCGACGGCACGGGGGCAACGTGCCCCCTGCCGCACGCGCTCAGTACACATCCCGCACGTAGCGCCGGTCCTTCGCGAGCCGCGCGACGTATTCGCCCGCCTCGTCGTCCGACATCCCGCCGTGCGCGGCGACCACCGACTTCAGCGCCGCGTCGACGTCCTTCGCCATCCGCGCCGCGTCGCCGCACACATAAAAATGCGCGCCCTCCTCGAGCCACGCGAACAGCTCGGCACCCTGCTCGCGCATCCGGTCCTGCACGTAGACCTTCTCCGCCTGATCGCGCGAGAACGCGAGATCGAGCCGCGAGAGGAAACCGCTGTCGCGCATCTCGGCCAGCTCGTCGCGATAGTAGAAATCGGTCTGCGCGTGCTGCTCGCCGAAGAACAGCCAGTTGCGGCCGCGTGCGCCGCGCGCCTGGCGCTCGTGCAGGAAGCCGCGGAACGGCGCGATGCCGGTGCCGGGGCCGACCATCACGATCGGCACGTCGCCGCTTGCCGGCGGCCGGAAATGTGCGGACTTCTGCACGAACACCGGCACGCGGCCATCGTCCGCGCGATCCGCGAGGAACGTCGATGCGACGCCTTTGCGCGCGCGGCGGCCGTTGTGATAGCGCACGGCCGACACGGTCAGGTGGATCTCGCCGCGATGCGCGTTCGGGCTCGACGCGATCGAATAGAGCCGCGGCTGCATCCGTTTCAGCATGCCGACGAGGTCCGCGCCCGACAGCTCGATCGGGTATTCGTGCAGCACGTCGGCGAGCTGCTGGCCCCACAGCCAGTTCTTCAGGTCGGCCTTGCGCTCGCCGCCGAGCAACGCGTTCAGCGCGCCGTTCGAACTGCGCGCGGCGATGTATGCGAGCGTGTCCGGATGCGGACGCGTGATATCGAAGTGGCGCGCGAGCGCGTCGCCGAGCCGCACATCGCCGACACCGGCGACCGTCACCGGCGTGTCGGCCTTCAGCGCGGTGATCTCGAGCAGTTCGTCGACGAGCGCCGGGCAGTTGGTCGGCCACACGCCGAGCGCGTCGCCGGCTTCGTATTCGAGGTTCGCGCCTTCGGTCGACAGCGACACGTAGCGCGTATCCTTCGCCGCGCCCGGATGATTGAGCCGCAGGTTCGCGACGAGCCGCGACGGCGCCGGATGCGCCTTGGTCGGCAACGCGCCCGCCGGGATCATCCCGTCCGCCGGCACCGCATGCAGCGCCGCATCCTCTTCCTTGATTCGCGCGACGATGCGCTCGAGCCAGCGGTTCGCGTCGGCCTGGAACTCGACGTCGCAGTCGACGCGCGGCGACAGCCGCGTCGCGCCGAGCTCCGCGAGCCGTGCGTCGAGCTGGCGGCCGTGGCCGCAGAACTGGTCGTAGTTGCGGTCGCCGAACGCGAGCACCGCGAAGTGCACGCCGTCGACGCGCGCGGCGCGGTCGGCCCGCAGCGCGTCCCAGAATTCGCGGCCGTTGTCGGGCGGGTCGCCGTCGCCGAACGTACTCGTCATCAGCAGCACGTATTGCGCCTTCGCGAGCGACGCGACCGGGTAGTCGGACATGCAGGTCGTGCGGATCTCGAAGCCCGCGTTCATCAGCTGGGTCGCGTAGTCCTCGGTCAGCGATTCGATGTTGCCCGTCTGCGACGCCCACAGCAGCACGACCTTCGGCCGCGTGCGCACGATCCGCACGCCGCCCGGCGGCGCTGCAGCGGCGTCCGCCTGCGGTGCGGGCATCGCGGCCGG
>NZ_JAAGPL010000003.1:0-86889 GCF_017104785.1 Burkholderia sp. Ac-20353
AGATGAAACGGCTGGCCATCGGCGCTTTGCGCCGAATCCAAAAGTTGCCCGCGCTGGTGAAATCCTTCTTTCGCCAACCCGAATGCCAATACGCGGCTATGTGACATTTCTTTCGGAAATCTTAGTAAGTGCCAAGTGTCTCGCTCATGGACGCCTTGGCGAGGCGATTGCGTAACACACTGCCATTCGGCAAGCGCAGAGGCTGATTGAGCAAGCCTACTTCAAGAGATTTTTCCATCATGGTAAAAAACCGCTGGGTTGGAATGCAGTTGAGCCGGAAACTCGCGGAATTTAGGACAATATTCGAGCACACGGAATGCCTGCATGAATATGTTTCGTTGTCTTTGTAGTAGATTAACCCGACCCTCTCGGAGGGCGGCCGCCGGCGCGATCTGGCGCAAGTCCAGAGCAATGAAGGTTTCCAGATCGCACTGGACCATGACGTCCGCAGGCGTAGAACTTCGACCGGAGCGCGCCAGCACTTCACAGTCGCTCGCGAGGATATGGAAGACTTCCGCCCCTACATGAAACTCGTATGACGCCTGCAGGCCCGCGCTTGCGGCCGGATTGCTCATGCAGGTCAGGAAAAATGCGATGAGTTCTGCACGTGCTGTGTCAGTATCGATTCACTCGTCGACCGGCAAAATCAGGCCCCAGGGACCAAGCGAAATCAGCGGCTTCCGAAGCTGTTCACCTGGTAGCGTCAACTCGTAAGCCGACGTTGGCAGCTCGATAGATTGCACGACCCCACTATCCACCAGCATAGAGAGGCGCGCGGAGAGCTGGTTGGGCGCCATCGCGGGCAGGATCGCAAGAAAATCCTTGAAGCGTTTTGGTCCCAATAGCAGCTCGCGGATCAGCAGCAGCGTCCATCGTTCGCCCAAGGCGTCCAGCGCCCTGGCCATCGGGCAAAGTTGACCGTAGGCCTTGCTCTGCATAGACAATGAGTCACTCACTCAAAGGCAGTGCGGTCATATGGAGAGGTAATTTTCAGCGGCTGCAAGAACGCAGTCAGTCCCTGGAACCACATCACTTCCAGGAAGTCGCCGCTGATGACTAAATCTCTGCTGCCAAGCCCCTTCAGAAATGCTGCTTGGCTTTCCTTGCTCGACAGGATCTCGAAACCCTTGGCGGCATCTTTGAAAGTCAGAGTGAACCGAGGATGCGCAGCCAAACCGGAAAAGGAGCGGATAGCGCCATCTTGAATCACGAAGTGCCGACCGATTCCGGAAACAGTACGGATCTGAAATACCAGATCCTTGCCTTCAATGTACCTAGCACAATTGGGATTCTTCCTGACCTGCTTCTTCAACAGTTTCGTGAAGAGCCACAACAGGAGCTTGAACTTGAACATGGCGGGCGGTGTTTGTGTGGTTGAACATGAACCCGCTCTTTTCAATCAAGAGACCGGTTCGGGAAGGGGGACTTTACTCGCTGAGAAATCGAACGGAGTGGTACAGGAAGCGCTGCGGGCATTGGAATTGCGCGGCGTGACCGCAATCCGGATAGATGAACAGCTGCGCGTTCGGGATATTTCTCGCCATGTAGAACGAATTGACAGTCGGAATCATCACGTCGTTTACACCATTGAGGATGAAGGTCGGTTGCTTGATTTCTCGCAGGTAGGAAAAGGGGTCTTCCTCTGACAGTCTCGGCAGATATAGCATGTTCGCCTCGATCTGCGCCTGCGCGACCTTTGGCGAGGTAGGCGGATCCTGGTCGACGCGTTGGTGGCGACGTTGCCAGAATTCGCGCGCGGCCTGCCGGGCTACCTGAGAACGTCCGAAGAACAGGTATTCGAAGTCTTCAAAGACGGGCACCGGCCGCGGTGCCGTTGTCAATACCAATGGCTCCATATCCGGATTACCGCCACGCGGACCGGTGCCCAGCAGCATGAGCTTGCGAATCAGTTCGGGATGGCGCCAGGCTAGGTCTAGCGCCTGAAATCCACCCAGCGAAAAACCCAGGACATCGACTTGCTTCAAACCAAGTGCGCGGATGAACGCCGCTGCATCGTCGGCCATGTCCTCGATCCGATTGCGGGGCTGACCGGACGACGACGCGATCCCGCGACCGTTGTAGAGGATAACTTCTCGGCTCTCCGCCAAGCCATCGGTCATTAACGGATCCCAGTGGTCCATGCCTCCACGAAAGTGCTGGAGGAGTAACAATGGAGGCTGGTCCGTCTCGGTATTTCCCCACCGACGATAGGCGAGTCGATCTACGCCGACATCAACTAATCGGGTTTGGGCTGTCTGATGCGTATCGATCATATGCTTGGCTCACACGCTGTTCGGGTCCTGAAATCCGCGCTGCTTCGGTTGCAGCTCCGTTTACTCATTGCGAACATTGTGCCATACAACTATATAAAATGTATAGTGAAATATGGCTGGATTCGTGACCGAAATCGAGGTTCGGTGGCCAAGGTTTTCCGTGCCCCTGGTCATTACCCAAAGGCGCTCTTCACCCAAGCAAGAGAAATGCCGCTCGCTTCCTGAATGGAAGCGGGTGCTGTCGCACAAACTGCAGACGGTCGATCGGCTGCGACGCGGTCCATGTGTGTCCTCGGACGTCACGTGCGGAATCATGCACGGAAAACAAATGGCGGACACCAGGGGGCACGTTTGCGGCGGTCAGTCGGAAGCGAGGGGACTTGGACGTCGAGCGTTGATGTCGGTGACGCGCGGCCTACGATGGCGCTGCCCAGCTGGCTGATCAAATCGGTCACGCGGTGACCGAGCGCCGACGACGGTGCGACGTTGAGGAACAACAACTCGCTCACCCGACCTCAAGGCAGCTGCGGTAGCATTGAGGTGCACCGCTGTGCATCGGCTACCGTCGTCATTGATGGCAGGGACGACGTGAATCCCGCTTGGACCGTAATCGAGGGGTTGGGGTATGCTCGAAGAGCATGCGTAGGCCCGCCTTTGCTGCGACAAGATGCGCAACCCGGGCTTGCCTCGCATTCCAAACGCACCTGTTAAGATCACTGTGCCATGGGCCAGCAGAACCCAGTAGGCGTGCAGCCTCTCGACTAGGAGGCCGGAGTAACGACCCACGAGCAAGAAATCCGCGAACGGCGCTGCAGTCAGTACCGTGAAATCGATGAACCCGTTGCTACCTGAGTTGGACACGATGGCGTCTACTGGTTCGCGCCTGGGCTTTGCGTTCATCGCGTAGTCGAATGCGGCGATCACTTGCGCCTTATCGCTTCGGCGCTGCCGCCCTGTGACGCAGCAATCTCCACAACCACTTCCTCGATTTTGCCAAGGGTCCGTCCGGTCACGATGACGTGATAACCCTCGCGCGCGAATCGTTTGGCGACCGAACCTCCGATTCCGCGAACCGACCCTGCACCGAACGGGATTACCGTCGGCTGACCCATGGCATTTCTATGCTGAATGGATCGGGAGTTTGAAATTAATGCATCGAAGTGGTCATGAGGATGTCCGATAGCGCTCGGCGGCGTGCGCCTGACGGAGGTCGGAAATCAACCCGTGACGTGCGGCGTCTAGCGTGTCCCAACGCTCGGCAACGTGCAGCGGCGGGATAGTGACCAGTTCACGACGGTCGAAGCCGACCAGCGCCGCGTCGACAAGCTCGCCTACTTCCATTACTTCCGGTAGCGTGTTGACGTCGATGCCGGCGCGCTCCCAAAGTTCTGTATGCGTGGCTGCGGGCAGCACTGCCTGCACGTAAACCCCCTTCGACGAGAGCTCGACATTCAGGCCCTGCGACAGGAAGAGCACGAAGGCCTTGGTCGCACCATAGACCGACATGCCTAACTCCGGCGCCAGACCCACGACCGAGCCAATATTGACGATTGCGCCTCCGCCTGACTGTGCAAGGCGCGGCGTGATGGCAGCGGCCAGTCGCGTCAGCGCAGTGGTGTTAAGCGTGATCAGGCTCTCAATGCTGTCAGCCGTTTGCTCAACGAAGCCGCCCGACTGGGCAATGCCGGCGTTGTTGATGAGAATGCTGATGCTGGCGTCGTCGCGAAGACGCGCCTCGACGGCAGCCAGATCGGCTTGCTTGGTCAGGTCGGCCTTAAGCACATCGACAGCGACTGTGTTTTCCACGCGAAGGCGTGCGGCGAGCGAGTCCAATCTAGCTTTGTCGCGCGCGACTAGCACGAGGTTATGGCCCCGTCGTGCGAAGCGCTCGGCGTACGTAGCGCCAATGCCTGTGGAGGCGCCGGTGATGAGAACGGTAGGGTGGGTGGACATGTGCTGCTCTCCAGCGAAGTGTAAGTGGTGCCGCGATGGCGCGACATACGGTCCGGGGCGCGTACCGTGCCCGGTATGGCCCCGACATGCTTACGCGGCGTCAGCCTCGGCCAACGTCGGGTAGTCGGTGTAGCCTTCGGCTCCTCCGCCATAGAGCGTGGCCGGGTTCAGCACCGCCAGCGGCGCGCCGATTTTTAGGCGCTCGGCGAAATCCGGATTGCTGATGAACGGGCGGCCGAAGGCGAATAGGTCCGCCTTGCCCTCGGCAAGTCTATCGTTGGCCAACTCCAGGTTGTAACCGTTGTTAGCCAAGTAGGTTTTCTTGAAGCGGCTACGCAGCGAGTCGTAGTCGAACGGCGCCACGTCGCGTGGCCCCCCCGTGGCGCCCTCGACGACATGCAGGTAGACGACGCCCAACTCGTTGAGTTGCTCGGCAATGTAGTCATACTGCGGTTGCGCGTCGCTGCACGAAATGCCATTTGCCGGCGAAACCGGCGAAATGCGCACACCGGTGCGGTCGGCACCGATTTCCTTCGATACTGCGGCGACGACCTCCAGTAATAGCCGCGCGCGGTTTTCGACCGAGCCGCCATAGGCATCGGTGCGTTGGTTGGCACCGTCCTTGATGAATTGCTCCAGCAGATAGCCGTTGGCGCCGTGAATTTCCACGCCATCGAAGCCAGCGGCGATTGCGTTGGCTGCAGCTTGGCGGAAGTCGTTCACGATTCCCGGTAACTCATCGAGTTCAAGCGCGCGCGGCTCGGACACGTCTGCAAAGCTGTTATTGACGAACGTCTTGGTCTCTGCACGAATCGCCGATGGCGCGACTGGCGCGGCGCCCTCAGGCTGGAGATCGACGTGCGAGACGCGTCCGACGTGCCACAACTGGACGAAGATTCGGCCGCCCTTCGCGTGCACAGCACCGGTGACTTTTCGCCAGCCGTCGATCTGCGCTTGCGTGTACAAGCCGGGGGTGTCCTGATAGCCCTGGGCCTGCGCCGAGACCTGCGTGGCCTCGGTGATTAGCAGGCCGGCAGATGCGCGCTGAGCATAGTAAGTAGCGGCCAGGTCGCTTGGCACTAGACCGGCGTCGGCGCGATTGCGAGTCAATGGCGCCATGACGATACGGTTAGACAGCGTCAAGGAGCCAAGGGAATAGGATTCGAAAAGCGTTTTTTCGGTCATCAGATGCCTGCTGCGTGGATGTATAGGGTCAGTCAGAGGAGTTATTGCTCGCGCCTCATTCGTCCAGGAACTGGATGGCATGTTTGAGGAAGCGCTCGGGATACTGGAACTGCGCGCCGTGTCCGGCATCCGGATAGATCAACAACTGTGCATTTGGGATGTTCTGCGACAGGTGCCAAGAGTTGATGGTGGGGATCATTACGTCGTTCACCCCGTTGAGAATCAGAGTTGGCTGCGTGATCGCGTTGAGATACGCATACGGGCTCTCTTCCGGAACCCTTCGCAGGTATGTGCCATGCGCCTCGATCTGCGCTTGGGCAACTGCCGCGGAACTGGCTGGGTCCTGATCAGCGCGCTGATGGCGGCGTTCCCAGAAGGCCAACCCGGCTTGCATTGCAGCTTCGGATCGGCCAAAAAACAGGTAAAGAAAATCCTCGGCGGTTGGCACCGGATTCGGCGCGACTTCGAGCACCCTGGGCTCCATTTTCGGATCGCCGCCACGCAGCCCGGTACCCAGCAGGATCAGTTTGCGCACCAATGGCCCGTGACGAAGTGCGATTTCTTGCGCTTGAAAGCCGCCGATCGAGAAGCCCAGGAGATCGACCAGCGACAAACCCATCGCCTGAATCACCAGGGCGATGTCGTCAGCCATATCCTCGATCCGATTGCGTGGCGTACCAGTGGACGATGCGACACCTCGCCCGTTGAAGAGGATTACTTCACGGCCCGCAGCCAGACCGTCTGTCAGCAGTGGATCCCAGTGGTCTAAACCGCCACGGAAGTGCTGCACGAAGAACAACGGCGGCTGCCCGGTGGCCGTGTTGCCCCAGCGGCGGTAGGCGAACCTGTCACCGTCAACTTCGACGAATTGCGTCGGTGCGGTCAGATGGGTGTCACTCATCATCAAATTCTCTTTGGAGTCGTGTCGAGGTAATGATGATGGTCATCATCAGTGATGTCAATGGTTTTGATTATGGTTGACATCAATGTATAATGTTGTTGGCAGAATAGGTATGAATGAAGAGTCTTCTCGATATGAAGGTCACCCAGGCCCAGGCCCAGGCCCAGGCCCAGGCCCAGGCCCAGGCCCAGGCCCAGGCCCAGGCGAATAGAGCACACATCGTCGAGACGGCGTCGACGCTTTTTCGTGAGCGTGGCTACGATGGGGTAGGTGTTGCGGATCTGATGGCGGCCGTCGGCTTCACTCATGGCGGGTTCTACAAGCACTTTCGATCCAAGGCTGACCTGATGGCAGAGGCGGCGGCCAGCAGCCTTGCGCAGACGGCAGCGCTCCGCCGGTTTGGCCACATCGGAATTCGTGCGGCAATATCTCTCACGCGAACATCGCGACACTCGCGCGACCGGCTGTACGATGGCCGCGTTGGGTGGGGATGTTGCGCGTCAGCCAGAGGCAGTTCAGGCCACGTTTGCGGCCGGAATCGAGAGCCTACTGGTCGCGGTGAGCGATGAGGATGCACCGTCGGACTGTGCCGACTCAGGCCGGCAGCGGGCTAAGACCCTCGATATGCTGGCGCACGTAGTAGGCGCAATTGTCATGTCCAGAGCTTGTCCGGACGATTCCTCTCTGGCCGATGAGATCCTCGCGTCACCGAGATTATCTGCGGCAGCGAGCGCGCTGGCACGTGAGCGCAGCAAAATCGACCTTTGAGGTTCTCACCTCGAAGAATCGTTTGCTGACTGTCGTGGCGCGACTGATCTGGATCGGTCAGCCTTCCGTAGAAAATCTTCGGGTCATAATTTTCGGGGACCGAAGAGGTCGAGATAGGCAGCAAGCGGTAAGCTCGACGAATTCGTCGAACGGATCGTGCCGGGATTGAGGAGGCGCGACTTGCACCGGACGACTTCGCCGACTGATAGCGTCCGTTCGTGTCTGGGAGTAGGCGAACGCTTGCAGGACGGCGTCCACGGCACGTCATTCCGACAACTCGGGCCAGCCGTGCGCTGACAACCGCAGCATCTCGTCAGGCATCGGGGACTCTTGATTTTGCTCCCGTTTTCCGGGATGGGTCGATCCGACTGTTAAAGGGGCGAGCGCTCCGCACATCCTGGGCGGATCGGGATGTGGGTCTCTTGGACCGTTCGGCGGTGCGCGGGGGTGGGGCGCAGGTAGCAGACATTCGACGCAGATTATGTGGGCGCGCCAGCACTTTCCTGACCCGTTCGCCGAACGCGGTAACCGGGCAATCCTGTCGCGGGGTGGGTCTGCATCCTCCCGTATCGGCGCATCAATCGCCGCAGCCGACTGTCGTAACGGTTACTGCGCCGCTTCAACTCTCACAGCAAGCGGCAGCGGATCGGAGCTCAACGAATTTCTAGCGGAGCGGCAACGGCGCGAACGTCGCGCCTCCGACGCATTCACCGGGCCGTTTTCGCTCCGCTAAATCCTCGGGACTATCACCGCCATACGTGCCGCTGAGTGAGCGTCGGCGCGCGAGACCACCGGTCGGTGGTCTCGCGACGAGGTAAGGAGGGAGGGCAGAAAGACCAGTTGCGCGGATGCATGCAGGTCGGGCCGACGCATCAGGGCTTGTATTCGAGAACCTTGAAAACCTGCGTGAACGCTTTTCGGCTTCCGTGTAGCAGGGTTGCGTGCCCCTCGCGGAGCGCATGTGCAGGTGTGACCTGGTGCAGGGCGAGCGCCATGAACGTTTCCATGTCACACTGTACCGTGACGTCGGCGAGCACCGCACTGGGACCGGAGCGGACCAGCACCTCCCCGTCGTTCACCGGGACATGGAAAACTTCCGCCCCCACATGGAACTCGTACAGCGCTTGCATTCCTGCGCTTGACGCCGGATCGCTCGAGCCCGCCAAGCACAGTGCGATGAGTTCCGCCCGGGCACTGGAAGGATCGATGCGCTCGTCGACCGGCAGGCGAAGACCCCAGAGTCCAAGTGCGATCAGTGGCTTTCGCAATTGTTCGCCCAATTCCGTCAGTTCGTAAGCCGGTGCTGGCGACTTGGTCGGTTGGATGACATCGCTTTCCACCAGCATTACCAGGCGTTCGGCCAGCCGGTTTGTGCCCATGGCAGGCATGATCGCCAGCAGATCCTTGAACCGCTTCGGACCCAGCAGGAGTTCGCGGATCAAGAGGAGCGTCCAACGATCGCCGAGGACGTCTAATGCCCGGGCCATTGGGCAAAGTTGACCGTAGGTTTTGTTTGGCATTTCAATATTGTACAAGCCACTGCTCAAGAGAAGGCCGATGGATCTCGATAGTCGCGGACCAATCGGGAAATTTGCCTCGCAAATCCGATAGTAATCAGGTGTCTTGGCGCCTACGGGGTCGCCTGCATCAGTAGCACCTCGAGCTCCCTAAAGGGCCGCACCCAGCCGTCACGGATTGGCGGCCGGGCAGCGTCTGCTCATCTGGCCATGACCGGAAACTTCGCGTCGGGCCCCGACACGGTGCATAGGCTGGTCCGTCCCGGAATTGGTTGAGTAGCCGTGCTATCGCTGCGACTGCGAAATAAACATTCATCGTCACGGCTACCCAGAAGAGACGCCATACCCACACGTCAGCTGGCTCGAACGGCAGGGGTTCCTCGAATTCCTAGTGCGCCACTTTCGGAATCGAGTCTATGTTTTTGCTCTCGAGCCGATACTTGGAGTGCCCTTTAATTTACTATGCATGTTGTATAGTGTTGTGAATATACAAACTATATAGTAGCATGCGCGAGCGTAACTTGGGTTTGCGCATCTTTAGTCTGCAACCTCGGGCGGTTCCCGTCCGAGGTTGTCCCAAGCAAGAACAGTGTGGTAGCGGGCCCGACGGTATGATGCTTTCGCATGAAGTCTATGGAGACCAAAATGAGCAGCAGACACTGGATCCAGTCGTACGGCTCGATCCCCCCGGAGATCGACGCCGATCGCTATCCGTCCGTGACCGTGCTGCTGCAGGAGGCAATGCGGCAGTTCGCTGACAAACCAGCCTTCCGTGCCGGTGGCCGGTCGTTGACCTATGCCGATATCGATCGCCTCTCTTCTGCATTCGCCGCTTACCTTCAGAAAATTGTCGGCGTGAAAAAGGGGGATCGGGTGGCCGTGATGCTGCCGAACTTGCTGTCGTTTCCGATCGCCTTCATCGCCATCGCGAAAATCGGTGGCATTCAGGTCAACGTCAATCCGCTATACACGGCGCGGGAGCTCGAGTATCAGCTTAACGACGCGGGCGCCGAAGTAATTGTTGTCCACAGCGCTTCAACATCCACCTTTGCGCAAGTGGTTGGTAAGACGGGCGTCAGATGCATGATCACGGCCGGGCCCGACAACGGCGCCTCTGCGAATACAGTGCCCACCATCGATGAGTCGTTATGCGAAGGAATCACTCTGCAAGCAGCAATCAGCCTGGGTGAGAAGCTCGAACTTGATCTTGTGGAGGTGCGCGGCACGGATTTGCTCTTCCTGCAGTACACCGGTGGCACGACCGGTCTTTCGAAGGGCGCGGCGTTGTCGCATCGCAATCTCATTGCCAACATCGAGCAGTTCAAAGCCTTCATGCCGGATGCCCGGCGGCCCGGCAAGGAGGTTGTCGTTACTGCGATCCCGCTTTACCACATCTTCGCGCTTATGGTGAATTTCCTGACCTACTTCTCCGTGGGCGCCGAAAACTGGCTCGTGGCCAACCCGCGAGAGGCTGATCGCCTTATCGATGTGCTGAAGGCCGCACGGCCGACGGTATTTTCGGGTGTCAACACGCTGTACGCTGGCCTGGTTGCTCATCCACGCCTGAAGGAGGTGGACTGGTCGAGACTGAAACTTTCCGTCGGCGGCGGGGCGGCGGTGATCGACATCATCTCGGCGCGGTGGAAGGCGATAACGGGCAGCTTCATCCGTGAAGGCTACGGATTGTCGGAGACTTCGCCTGTCGTTTCGCTTAACCCGCAGTTCGTAAGTGACTTCACTGGTAGCACTGGTCTGCCGCTACCTTCCACCGACGTCAGGCTGCTGGACGACGAGGGTAAGGATGTCGGTGTTGGGGAGTCTGGCGAGATCCATGTCAAGGGACCGCAGGTGATGTACGGCTACTGGGGAAATTTGGAGGCAAACGCCAAAGTGTTTACCGCGGACGGCTATTTCCGCACTGGCGATGTCGGCATCTTCGACGACAAGGGCTTCCTGAAGATCGTCGACCGCAAGAAAGATATGGTTATCGTCTCGGGCTTCAATGTTTACCCGAACGAAGTGGAAGCGGTAGCTACCACATTTTTCGGCGTTGCCGAGTGCGCCTGCATCGGCGTGCCTGACGAGAAGACAGGAGAGGCGGTCAAGCTGTTCGTCATCAAGGCTCCTGGAGCCGATGTGACTGAAGAAGCGTTGCTTGCCCACTGTCGGGCCGGCATGGCGGCGTACAAGGTACCAAGGATTATCCAGTTCGTGGATGCACTTCCGAAATCGACGGTGGGAAAGATACTTCGGCGGGAGCTTCGCAATATTGCATGAGCGTCAGGTGGCGAGATAGTAGGAACCTCAATTTGGTGATCACTAAGACCAACGGCGACAAACCAGAACGTATTGCCTGCAGAAGGACGCTCTAGTTTCGTGCCGACCGGAACCTGGGCCGGCCCCCGCGAATACCGGACATGGGGTAACGCTTAAATTATGAGGTAGTCTTCTGCCTATGGTGCGACACGAAGCATGAGGCTCGTCACTGACTGGCGAGCGCAGTGCACGTCCGTTTCATCATTGTCCAGTCGCGCGAACGCGTTCGTACGATAGCGGACCCGCTGTGCGACCAGCGGTAGCCTAGGAAAGCATCTTTCGTTGGTAACAATGGCGGATGAAGCCTTTCCGGCAACGTAGTCCAACTGTATGTGCCGCCGCGAGGCGACGCATAGAGGCTCTGAGCAGCGACGGGGCTGAGAC
This sequence comes from Burkholderia sp. Ac-20353, assembly GCF_017104785.1. Lineage (NCBI taxonomy): Bacteria > Pseudomonadati > Pseudomonadota > Betaproteobacteria > Burkholderiales > Burkholderiaceae > Burkholderia > Burkholderia sp. Ac-20353. The sequence continues at coordinate 11,298 of NZ_JAAGPL010000003.1, forward strand.
GCAAGGCTGATCGGTATGGGTAACACATGTGAACCGCTGATAAACGTCGTCAGAAGAACGGTGCCAAAGCTGCTGTCAGGCATTAACCAAACAGGTGCGCGGGTGGTTGCTCCGTTCATAGGTCGGAGCACGTCGTCAAAACTCCCGCCGGCGAAAAGGCGGGCCCTAACCCGGTCGTGTGATGAAACGGGAACGTGGTAAGCCCGTACAGTTGCCCACGTGGCAGATAGACCGCAAGGCGAATCGTTGACTACTGTGCGGGTATGAGAAGGCGGAAAAAGCGAATGCTGGGCTGTAACGGTCTGGATAGGGGTTGCAACATTACCCTACGCGAAAGCGGGCCGACTTCCGTCCGGTGTTCCAGCGCAAAGCTGTCGAAAGACTCCATAGAGGGAAGCATGAGAGAGCACCGTTCGCGGTGTCTGCGCCCTCCGCTGCAGCGGAAGAACCTTGGCAATGCGATGCGCAGGCGTCAGCTTGCGGGCGCCGGTCGCACACGTGTGCGGTTTTTGGAATGCTTGAGCCGTATGCAGGGAAACTTGCACGTACGGTTCTTAGGGGAGGCCGCGGCGGCAACGCCGTGGCCTTACCCGATTTTAAGCCTAGTCACAACGTAGAACCCGTCGAAGTTCTGACCCAGCCGGAGCAGCGCCGCCGGCGCTCTGTCGAAGAAAAGCTCGCGATTGTGCGCGAGACCTTCGAGCCTGGCGCCACGGTTTCAGGGGTTGCCCGTCGCCATCAGGTGAACGCGAACCAGGTCTTCGCCTGGCGCGAGCTCTATCAGGATGGAAGCCTGTCGGCAGTCAGTGCCGGCGAACAGGTCGTGCCGGCCTCGGACTTGGCCGAAGCGATGAAGCAGATTCGCGAGCTCCAGCGGCTGCTGGGAAAGAAGACGATGGAAGTGGAAATTCTCCGCGAAGCAGTGGAGTATCCGATCTGGCGAATGGCGCAGATGCACCGACGAATATTCTTCGGTTAGTTGATCTCTACAATCACTACCCCCGTGCGACGTCCACTTTCGACGGTTTGGTGTGCCTGGGCCACGTTCGCCAAGGAGAAGCGCGCGTGCACGGGCACCGTCAGCGCTCCGGATTGTAGCGCCTGGTTTATGTGCGAGATCGCTTGGGCACGTTCCACGTCATCCAGCAGGTAGATCAGGACGAATTCTAGCCGTACACCTTTGAACATCAGTGGGTAGAACGGCAGTTCCGGACGGGGGCGCAAAGCGGATCCGAACGTCACGATGTGGCCCCGAGGTTTGATAATCCCCGCATCTGCATCGATGTTCAGTCCAAACTCCACTTCGACGATACGATCCACCGATCGACCTCTGTTAGCCTCTAGGACGCGCGCGTCAAGTCCCTCGTTCGCGTAGTCGACGACGTGATGCGCGCCGGCGGCAAGCACGCGCTCAGTGTCTGCGCCCGGCCGTGCTGTTGCGATGACATGTGCACCGCCCAAGCGCGCCAACTGTACCGCTAGAATACCCACAGTACCGGCGCCGCCGCTGATTAGTAAGGTCTGCCCACGCACTGGACCGTCGCTGAAAACCAAGTGTGCGGCGGTGAGTGCTGGAATGCCGAGCGAGGCGCCTGTGGCGTCGTCCACGCCCGCGGGTATGGGCACGGCCTGTTTTGCAGGCAGCGAAACGTATTCAGCGCAGGTTCCAAAAGGTCGCCGCCATTGCCCGTTCCACAGCCATACTCGTTGGCCGATTCGAGAGCGGTCCACGCCCGCGCCACAGGCCTCGATCACGCCTGCGCCGTCGCTATGCGGCACGACGCGCGGAAAGGGCATCCCGCTACCGCCAGCGCGCGTGCCCGCGCGGGCTTTCACGTCGGACGGATTTACCCCCGAGGCTCGTACGCGCACCAATACCTCGCCCGGTCCCGGTTCGGGCCGGGCCATCTCGCCCACCACCAGCACATCGGTGGCGGGGCCGGTTCGCTCGTACCAGGTTGCTTTCATGGTCCCGCTCATTCGCTTCTCCATAAGAGGCGCTCCCATCGACGCGCGCCAGTCGAAATCGCTTTTTCTGTCTTTGCTGTGAGCACTGCTTCGAATTTCATTGTTTTCTCCCAGATAACCTTACCTGCCGAATGCCGGTGTGGGAGACGCACCAGCGTCAGCGCGTCGAGCCGCAGAACTTTGCAAACCAGGCATCCAACAGCTCGGTGGGCACCCATTTGCAAAGCAACTACTGGCGACTCACGACCGCACTAGTTTTGCATCAGATCCCAACGATGCGTTCGTGACGTGGCTTACGATTGTGAGATTGTAGTGGTCAACTTATTTCGGACAGGCAGATAGGTTCTTTCACTGTCGGTTTCGCCTCGTAGGCGGCGGGCGACAGATTGAGGTTCCCTCGGTTTTTCGCCTTCCAACGGTCCCGAGTTATGCAGCCGCATCCTTGGTCTGCTGAGCCTTGATCCAGTCCCGAAGGAACTGCTCCGGAGAAACGAGGCCGAGAGACGAATGGCGACGACTGCGGTTGTAAAACACTTCGATGTATTCGAACAGATCGGCCTTCGCGTCCTGATGCGTCCGATAGCGCGTGGCGTGAACCCGCTCGTTCTTCAAGCTGTTGAAGAAGCTTTCCGTCGGAGCGTTGTCCCAACAATTTCCCTTGCGGCTCATCGAGCAGCGCATACCGTAGCTGGCCAGTTTGCGCTGGAACTCGTGACTCGCGTACTGGCTGCCCCGATCCGAGTGGCACAGTGCGCCCGGCGCGGGTCGGCGGCGGAACCACGCCATCGTCAGCGCGTCCGTCACGAGATCCGCCGTCATCCGCGGCTTGATCGACCAGCCAACCACCTCCCGGTTGAACAGGTCGAGCACCACGGCCAGGTACAGCCAACCCTCGTCGGTCCAGATATACGTGATGTCCGAGCTGAACACCTGATTCGGCTCGGCGGGCGTGAACTCGCGATTCAACAGATTCGGCGCAACCGGCAGCTTGTGCTTCGAATCGGTCGTCGCTCGGTAACGGCGCTTGTGCCGGGCTCGGATGCCGTTCTCACGCATCAGCCGTTCCACGCGCTCCTTGCTGGCGGGAAAGCCTCGATCACGGATTTCCTTGGTCATGCGTGGCGAGCCGTATGCGCCCTTAACCTCGGCGTGCACCGTCCGGATCAGCGTCAGCAATTGCGTGTCCGTCAATCGCGTTCGCCCCGGTCTACCGCCGCGCTTCCACGCGCGATAACCGTTCACGCTGACCGACAGCACGTAGCACAACGACGACAGCGGATATTGCCCGACCTGCCGGTCGATCCAGGCATACCTCACAGCAGGTCCTTCGCGAAGTATGCTGCCGCTTTTTTTGCGATCTCAAGCTCCATCTGCAGGCGCTTGTTCTCCGCTCGCAGACGCGACAGTTCCATCTGCTCCGGCGTAACCGGCTTCGCTCCGGCGCCGTTGAGCTTGCCCGACGCTTCGCCCTTCACCCAGTTGCGAAGCGTCTGCTCAGAAATGCCCAACTCGCGGGCCACCACGGCCACTCCCTGGCCATCCTTGACCCGCTGTACGGCGGCCAACTTGAACTCTGCCGTGTACGACTGTTTCGGTACCTTGAACATGCCTGATTCCTTCCTTTGCGTCGAGTTTATACACGACCTCTTGGAAGGCGAAATTTCAGGGGAAGCTCAGATAGCCCAAAGTCGAGTGCAAGCGTACGGCATTGTAAAAACCGACGATGTACTGGTTGATGTCGCACCGTGCCTCGTCGTGGTTGGCGTACTGACGCTGCCACACGCGTTCCATTTTAAGGTTCAGGAAGAACCGTTCCATTACCGAGTTGTCCCAGCAATTTCCCTTGCGGCTCATGCTGCAAACCACGTGATGCGGCTTGAGCAAGGCCTGGTATTCATCGCTCGCGTACTGGCTGCCCCGGTCCGAATGCAGAACCAGTCCTGGCGCTGGCCGGCGTTGCTGCAGCGCCATGGTTAGCGCCGACATGACCAGTCCGGCCGGCATGGTGGGCGCCATGGACCAGCCAACCACCTTGCGTGAGTACAGGTCTAGCACGACCGCCAGATACAGCCAGCCCTGCGCCGTGCGGATATACGTGATGTCCGAAACCCACGCTCGATTGGGCTCGGCGACGTCAAATTGTCGGTCGAGCACGTTCTCTGCCACCGGTAACGCATGCCTGCTGTCAGTCGTCGAGACGAACTTGCGCTTCCAGCTCGTGCGCAGGCCCGCTTCGCGCATCAGCGTACGTACCCGGTGGCGTCCTATACGCAGCCCTTGCTTGCGCAGCGCATGCATCACACGCCGGCTGCCGTAGCTCGCGCCGCTGGCGACGAATGCCGCTTTGACGTGGGTCTGTTCCTGCAGGCTCTTTGCGCTTGGCCTGGCACCTCGATGCGCATAGTAGCCAGAGCGGCTCACCTGCAAAACCCGGCAGGCGTCACTGACCGATACGGCCTCCTGTTGCAAGTGAGTTATCACGCGGTAAGTCACTTCAGTTCCCGTGCAAAGAAGGCCGACGCTTTTTTTAGCAGCGCGTTGTCCTCTCTCAATTGCCGGTTCTCCGCTTCCAGTTGCCGAATGCGTTGTTGTTCAGCCGTCAGCGGCTTGCCCTCGCCGGGGCCTCCAGCACGCTCCGCGTCGTACTGGGCCACCCAGCGCCGAACGGCTGTCTCGACAAGGTCCATCGACCGGCAGACTTCGCTGACCGATAACCCCTGGTCTCGTACCATCCGTACCACTTCCAGCTTGAAGCTGGCGTCAAATTGTCGGCGCCTTCTTGTCATCTTGCTCTTTTTCCTCGTCGATTCCGGATTGTCCTCCTATCGACCTGTCCGAGGAAATTAGACCACTACAGATGGCCGTGTCACGGCAGCTGCGCCAATACGCTAACAGTTCGATCGACTATGTGCGCTCGAAGACGGCCGCGATCCGACGCGAAGGTCGAGACAGGTAGACCGGAACTAGAACTTGCCAGCACTGCGTTCCGTGGTGCCAATCTGTCCAAATCCCGGAAAACGTCAACCTTGATCTCCAGAACTTCCGGTAAATTTTCCTGGACATATTCGACGTCCTCGACAGCCTGCTCAAGCGTGGCGCGCGTCTGGATACGGCCGCGAGCGTCACTCGCATCGATGAGACCATGCTTATCCAACTCCTGGAGGCGGGCAGTGATCCCGTGCAGCGATTCGTTCAGCGCGACCGGGTCGGCGTCCCAGAGGTAGACCTCACAACCGGCACGTGCGAAGACAATGGCCCAGGCCTGGCCGATGAAGCCCGTACCCACGATGGCGACTTTCATGTTTGTGCCTCGCACTTGTACCGTTTCTGGGCAGGGGTATCCAGGTCAACTGCTGGAAGCACAATCCCGTCATTGACTCCAAAGCCGATTCGCCTGGACCCAGCGCGCTCGCACCACCCGGTGAAGATGACTCTGTCGCCATCTTCGAGGAAGCTGCGTTCTTCCTTGGACGTCATCCGCAGTGGATGTTGGCCGGCGGAACTCAGCTCGATCAGCGCACCCGCGCTCTTCGGCTGCGGGCCGGAGATGGTACCCGTCCCCAGCAAGTCACCGACTTGCAGGTTGCAGCCGCTTGCGGTGTGATGCGTCACCATCTGGCTGATGGTCCAGTACTGGTGCACGAAGTTGGTCCTGGAAATTGCTTCCGGCGGCAACCCGTCCGCTCGCATTGCTGCGGTTTCTAGAGAGATCTCGAGGTGAATGTCGAGGGCGCCGCTAATGCGGACGTACTCGCTATCCAGATAGGGCAGAAGATCCGGTCCCTCAATGACCCGCTCTAGCGGGGAGCGAAATGGAGCTAAGGCGTCGAGGGTGACAATCCATGGCGCGATAGTGGTTGCGAAATTCTTCGACTGGAATGGACCCAACGGGGTCATCTCCCATGCTTGAATGTCGCGGGCGGACCAGTCGTTCAACAGACAAAGGCCGAAGACGTGATCTTCCGCCGCGCTGATGCCCACCGGTTCGCCGAGCGAGCTTCCAGTACCGATGACTATGCCGATTTCCAATTCGAAGTCGAGTCGGCGAGTAGGCCGGAAGATCGGGGAATTTGAATTTGAATCGAGCACTTGGCCGTGTGGCCGGTGGACCTCCTGCCCAGCGACACCGATCGTTGAGACTCGGCCGTGATAGGCCATGGGCAGCCACTGAAAACTACGAGGCAACTCGAAGTTCGGGCCGAGCAGCCGCCCACCATTGAGGGCGTGGTGTATTGACGTGAAGTAATCTGAGTAGTCACCAATGCGGATGGGCAGATCGTATTCAGCGTTACTCTGCCGCACGAGGCATTTGCGAACGGCCGTGACCGTAGCCGGCGGCGCCACGTGATGCAAGAGGTTGAAGAGAGCATGGCGCAGTGCTCGCCATGCAGCACGCCCAAAGGCTAGAAGATCATTGAGGATGGGCCGTGAACCGGCGGCGGCGGCTTGCGCCGCCAAACCGTCAAGCAATCCAGATTTCTGTAGCAAGGATAGGTCGACGATGTAGTCACCGATCCCCACTCCTCCGCGGAAAGGTTCGCCCGTGTTCGCGCGCCGGAACACGCAGTAGGGCAGATTCTGTAATGGAAAATCAGTGTCCGGTTCATTGGCGCTCAGAACCCAACTGATAGCTGAGGCATTGTGAGTGAAATCGATAGGCATGGTGTTTGCCTATTCGAAGGAACCGGTCGGACTGCGACGCGCGCGTAGTACGCCCTTGGTGCGGAGTGCCTGCAATTCGTCGTGCTGGACGCCTTGGGACGCGAGCACCTCATCGTTGCATTCGCCCTGGAAGTACGGAATACCCGGTTCTGGCAGTGCCGCCTTGCTGAATTTCCACGGAACTCCAGGCATGCGCACCTTGCCGCCGCTGCGATCATCGACCTCGACAACTGCTCCCCAATGTGACGCCCACTCCGAATCGGTGAATTCCTCAGTCGTGCGGACCTCGCCGATAGCGAGCCCAGCCTCGCTTACTTGCGCCTGAAGCTCATCGAGGTCACTGAAGGTGAGGATCCAGGAGCGTACTTCGTCGAGCAACGAAGCGATGTTTTTGCGTCGAAGCGTGGGCGTGGCGTACTCCGGCCTCGACATCAGGTCCATCCGCCGCATCATGGCGCAGTAGCTCAAAAAGATCGGAGAAAACACGGGGCTCGAGGCAATCGTGAGTTTTCGTCCGTCGGGTAGGGCGAACACGGGAGAGTCTGCTGCACTGAGCGCGTAAGGTTCGTCATTCACGTCCAAACCCGACATGAGCGCGCCAGCACGCTCGTTGACCGAAAGCATTGTGGCAGCCATGGAAACGTCCACGTGTTGACCTTCGCCAGTACGCTCGCGATGCTGCAGTCCGGCTAGGACCGCGATCGCGCCCTGGAGGCCCGTATAGAGATCCGCATGACTGCAGGAGTCGTTCAGCAGTTCGGTCAGAGCGGATCCGTAATGCTCTTCATTGATTGCGGTGAGGCCGGTTTCCGCCTGAATGGTTGGCGCGAAAGCGGGCCGGTTGCGCCACGGGCCGGTCTGCCCGTATCCGCTCATGGAAACATATACGACCCGATTGTTTGTCCTCGACACTTCGTCGTAGCTGAGACCGAACCTCGCAAGGGTTCCTGGACGAAAATTCTCGACAATGACGTCCGCGCCCTTACACAGATCGGCGACAATCTCCCTCGCCTCTGGCCAGTTCAGGTCAAGGCTAATGTTGCGCTTGCCTGCGTTCTGTTGCACGTAGTAAAGCGACATAGGGCCTACGTGCGGTACTCCGGCCCGGCCCACGTCGCCCGCTGGCGGCTCGATCTTGATGACGTCTGCGCCGAGATCCCGAAGGAGCTTGGTGCAATGGGGCCCCGCGAGCACGCGCGTGAAGTCGATGACCTTGATTCCGGAAAGCGGTGCGTTCATTCTCAGTTTCCCTCGAATACTGCGGTCGCAGGGCGGCCGTCGCGTGCGAATGCCGCGAGGCCGCGCTTTTGATCTTCGGAGCTCCACATGAGGTTATTGACTTCTGTTTGCCTTGCGTCAGCTGCCTGGATGCCGCCGCGTGCCGAGAGGTCTGCCATTTTCTTGATACAACGGTATGCGATCGTCGGCCCGGAGGCGAGCTGTCGTGCCCAAGACATAGATACCGCGGCAAGTTCCTGCTCGGGAGTTACCAGATTGACGACTCCCCAGCGTTCCATTGCACGCGGATCGTGTCGTCGCCCAAACATCGCGAGTTCCTTTGCGCGTGCTGGCCCCACACGCTGAACCATCCTCTGGACGCCGCCAAGGAGCGGCAGCAGCCCAAGCGAGGCTTCTGCCATGCTGAAGGTCGATGTATCGGCCGCAATGATCATGTCGCACATGATCGCCAGCTCGAGTCCGCCTCCAAGCGCAGCACCTTGCACCGCTGCGACGACCGGAACAGGCACCTCTTCTAACTGCTTCCAGAGACGATAGAGGCTGTCGTCGCTCAGACGCTCCTCGTAGATCACATCGAGGTCAGCCCCGGCGCAGAAATGTCTCATCGAGCTGCGCAGTAGTATCGAACGGCAGCCTTCCTCGACGCTCGCCTGCAGCGCATCAGCGAGGTCTGCAAGCATGGCGTTGTTCAGAAGATTGTGCGGCGGTTTACACATTGTGACGACACCTACGGCGCCATCTTTCTTAAAATCCACTGTTTTCATTTCGTATTCCTTATCTAATTTCTCTAGAGACGAGAATATTGTGCTGTCGGGGACTGGTATGTCCGCTGAGCCTAAAGACCGTCGATTGTGCTCTTAAACTTTCAAGCTATTGAGAGGGCGCAAGGGGTCAACGCGATACCCTAGTCATTCGTGTGAGGTCATCACCATATGCGTGCACTTGTTGCGTGTCTCTCATGTTGGTTTGACCATCCCGGATGTTGGGGCGGGTGTTGCATCTGCAAAGATGACGGCTCGAGCAGTAAACAAACCCATGCGCCGACTGTTCTGGATACGGCTCGTTGATCGATTGACTTGCTGAATAAGACGTGAGGCGCCGTGGACTGTTTCGGGTGCGCAGGAGCGCGTGCGCACACAAAGGCGAGCGACGCGGGGAACGATCGTTCATTGCAATTCCACTAGCTAACAGTGTTAACCAGCTTACTCGGGAACCCGGTGATCTGCTAACATTGTTTACCCTAATGGCTACTGGCGATAGCGCTGTCTATCGGACCAAACTGACCATCCTCAAGATGGATGGCTTCGGTGGGAGTGTCGCCATTCATTTGATCTCGCAGGAGCAGCGGTGCCGAAAATCATCGAGAGCAAGGATGCGAACAAGAAGGAGGGCGGGTTGCGGGAAGCCCTGGTGAAGGAGGGGCGTTTGATTTTCGAAGAGAATGGTGCCAAGGAACTGAGCTTGCGGGAGGTGGCACGGCGCGTTGGTGTATCCGAGGCCGCGCCCTTCAAACATTTCGAAGGCAAAGAGGGCCTGCTCGCCGCCATTGCGGCCAGCGGATTCAGAGAACTGGCCGCACAACGTAAGAAGATCGCTGCTGCAAACCACGACTCGTTCACGCGGGCGTACCAGATGATGATGAGTTACGTCCGATTTGCTCGCAAGAACGAAGGGCTGTTCGATATGATGATCAGCCCTCGACTGCGAAAATTCAGAGAACAAGGAGAGCTTAGCGAAGCGGCCTCTGAATCCTATGGTCTTTTTACCGATGCCATACGAACGCTCGCGGGCGAACATGGTTGGCCGGACGAGCAACTCGATCTACTCTCACATGCGGCTTGGGGGCTGGAACATGGAATCGCCGCCTTGATGCTGGCCGAAGTGATACCGCGTGAGGAGAGCGAGCTGGATCTCGACAGCATCATCGAGTTTTCGGTAGGCCTTCTTCTGCGTGCTATCCAGGCGGGTCCGGGGGTAGCCGGCTCATTGCCGTCGCCGCTTGTATATTCTGCCAAAAGGCGTCGCACGCCGCGTTGAGCCGGCAGAGTCGCCGCATGCTCGACCTGCTGCAGATGATCTGTCGGAGAAAATACGCAGGGAACGGTTACGTTTATCGAGCACTGCCTGCTTCGTCAGTCTCTTCCGCAGTCCGGAACAGATCTGACGGCAGGGAGAAGACTTCAGTAGTGGATTCGAAGGCGGTGGCGGTTCGGCGCTGTGCAATCAGTTGGCGCGGTGAAATGCCATACCAGCGCTGGCAGGCACGTGCATAGGTGCTTTGCTCGGAGTAGCCAAGCATTGTCGAGATCAGCGAGACACGCATGCCAGTAGCCGACAATTCCCAGGACAACGCACGGCGCACGGCATCGAGAATTTCTTCAAAAGACGTGCCTGTTTCTGCTAGTCGTTTTTGTAGCACACGTGGATGTAGTGCCATTGCATCGGCGACCGTCAACAGCGTAGCACGGCGGATTTTCAGCAGATGGTGAATTGTCTCGCGCACTTGATCGACAATCGAGACTCTTGGCTCGGCTAAAGCGAGGTAGTTCTCGGCGAGTGCCAGCGCTGCAGCGTCCCGCCCCGGGACCCGCCTGTCCAGCATGTCGATGGGAAATTGCACTGAGTTTTCTTCAGCCTCAAATTGGACCGGGCAACCGAACACCTCGCGATATCTCTCCGGAGAAGAAATGCGGGGATGCTGCAAGGTGACTTTGAGCGGGACGAATTCCCCACCGAGCATGAGCCGGAACGCTTCCATCGTGACGGAGAAGGTCTTCTCAATCATCTGATCCCTGTGCGCGAGTTGCCGCAGGGAAATTGCATACGAAAAAGTCGCCGTGTGCCTTCCGCGTCGCAGTTCAGCGACATCGGGGGGCGCCAATACCTTGAGATAGCGACAGACGCCCTCGAGTGCGTCGGCGACGGTCTCAGAGTGCCGCAAGAGCACCGCAACTGGACCGAGGAACTGAATCCCCTGCTTGCGGCCGAGACGCATGCCAAAGTCGTGGCAGCTCAACTCGCGTGCCGCTGCGCCCATCAATGCAGCCATTCCTGAATAGGTGATGAATCGGTCTGGATCACCCACGGCCGACGGATCGATGCCGCAACCACGCGCGACCGCGTCCGGGTTGCCACCGAGGTCGGATACCAAACTCGCGAAGTGGAGCAGCGCTGTGCCGCGGATCAGGTCAGCCATAGTCGTCAAAAGATAAATTATTTTCGCGAGAAGTCAAGTTTGCTCTCCACGAGAAGCGCCATCATTCATCAACGCCACGGCATGAAGATGGCGTCAAATATAGATTCCACTGGAGAGGAGCGAGGCATGAGCTTCAGGACAATTCGCAGCTTTGTCCGGGAAACCGGCGCCTGCGGCAAGGAGGGAACCTGCGTCCCATGCGGTCGTGGTTTACCCAAATCGGTCAGTGAGTACGTAGGCAGGAGTCCGCGATGACGATGCGCACTGTTGTCATGCGTCAAGGGACCCTGAGCGTGGCCGACGTACCCCGTCCCCGGCCCAGCACCGGCGAAGTCTTAGTCAAGACCCTCGCGTGCGGCATTTGCGGAAGCGACCTGCACTGCTGCAAGCATGGTGCGCAACTACTCGCGGCAGCGCGGGAGATTGCCGGCGTCGAGCTCTTCGATTTCGATGCGCCTGTTGTGCTCGGTCATGAGATCTGCGCCGAAGTGGTCGAGTACGGCCCAGGCTGTCAGGGCACTATCCCAGTGGGCACCCGCGTCGTCTCGGCCCCATTCCTCATTCGCCCAGAACCGGTCACGCTAGGATTCGGAAGTCTGGACACTCCTGGAGGCTTTTCCGAATACATGCTGTTGTCGGAGCCTCTGCTTCTTCCGGTCCCGGATCACGTGTCCGACGATCTCGCTACCCTTGCTGAGCCGGTGGCGGTCGCATTGCATGCTGTCAACCGTGGCAATCTCGGTTCCGACGACGTACCTATCGTGATCGGTTGCGGTCCAATCGGACTCGCGATCATCGCGGTGCTCAAGATGCGCGGTATTGGCCCGATCATCGCAGCGGATTTCTCGCCAGCGCGTCGCGCGATGGCCGCCGAGCTTGGGGCAGACATTGTGGTCGATCCACGCGAAGTATCGCCATATGAATCGTGGCGTTCGGCTGCCGCTGTATCAGACCCCAACCGTCTGGGTCGCCAGACCCCGATGTTCCCAGGCGCAGCCTTCCGTCCTTCGGTCGTGTTCGAGTGCGTGGGCGCCCCCGGGATTATTCAGCAGATTCTGGCAGGCGCTGCGCCATGCTCGCGGGTCGTGGTCGTTGGTCTTTGCATGGAGAAGGACAGCTTTCAACCATCCTATGCAATCCTAAAAGAAATAGACCTTGTCTTCTGCGTCGCCTTCAGTATTGAAGAATTCGTTCAAGCCTTCACGTATATCGCATCGGGCGAGTTGAAGGTGGATGCGCTCATCACAGGGCATGTCGGGCTTGACGGTGTGCCGGACGCCTTTACCAGGCTCGGCGACCCCGAAAAGGACGTAAAGATCGTCGTCCATCCCCACGCCCGGTAAGTTCGAGCGAAAACGTACGTGTATGTCTGAGGGCAACCATTAGCGGGTTGCCCAAAACAATCAAAGCCTATGGAGGCAACTATGAACGTCAAAACCGCAGAAAAATTGCCCGTTTTTTCACTTCCGCAGGACCAACTGCTCACCCTCAACGTCAATGACCTTCCGGTGATGCAGGATGCTATGGGTCCCGGAGTTCACTTCAAGGCGCTGCTGGCGGATCCGGAGGGCGCGGTATCGGCCGTGCTCGGTATCTTCTCTCCTGGCGCCGTCGTGCCGGCCCACTATCACACCGGCGCAGTGCATGGATATACGCTGAGCGGCATGTGGTACTACGCGGAGTATCGCGACCAGCCGCAGACGGCAGGCTCTTATCTCTATGAGCCGGCTGCATCGGTGCACACGTTTGTCGTCCCGGAAACGAACACCGAGGACACAGTTGTTCTGTTCATCGTCTTCGGCGGAAATATCAATTTCGACGACGAAGGAAAGTTCCACTCCGTCCTCGATGCCATGACCCTCCAGAACCTGATCAAGATGTGCTCGGAGAAGCAGGGGATCGACCAGGTCCGTTATCTGAAAGGCGGCTCGGTGCACTACAGCACCGATAAATAACAGCTTGGTCTAGCTCGGTCGAACGGGCCGTGTGCAGCGCCTGGTCGTCATGGTGAAACCTGTGACGATCGGGTGCTGGTCTGATACATAAAGAATTCCGCTCGGTGCTTCAAACGGTTCATGTACGGGGGGGCGCAGGCGGAATAGGAGATCATCGAGGAGAAATGGCCATGAGTAATAGGGACTGGGTTCAGCGGACCGTCCTGGCGAACGGGCAGCGTATCCATCTAAGGATTGCCGGATCATCGGGGCCTATGGTGCTGCTGTGTCACGGGTTTCCGGAATCGTGGTATTCGTGGCGGCATCAACTCGATGCGCTCGCCGCCGCAGGATTTCGCGCCGTCGCGATGGATATGCCAGGATACGGCCGGTCGTCGAAACCAACCGATCCGACGGCCTATGGCGTAACTGAACTGGTCGACGTCTGCGCCGACGTTGTCAAGGCCTTGGGCGAGACGTCTGTCGTGATTGTTGGTCATGATCTCGGCGCCCCCGTCGCTTGGACCGCGGCGTGGACTCGACCTGACGTCTTTCGCGCGGTTGTCGGGATGAGTGTTCCCTTTGGGGCGCGCGGCTTGGTTGGTCTTCCGGGGAGCCCGTTCGGCGAGATCCGGTTGAGCGAAGCGGGCGAGCAATTGGCTGGTCCGGACCGGATGTTTTATCACGAATACTTCACACTTCATGCTTCGGCCGCGATACAGGAGGCTGAGCAGGATCTGCGTGCCTGGTTGTCCGCCTCGTTTTATAGTCTGTCGGCGGATCGTCCGTTGCCGCCACAGCTTGCGGGCGTGGATCTGACGAACATGCCCGACGAAATGGTCCGTGGGTTCGTTCGTGCTGCTATGTCTGTGCCGCGGTCGGAGGGGATGGGCAGTGTTCTGGAAGTGCCGGAGGTGCTGCCAGCGTGGATCGATGCCGAAACTCTCAACTACTGCGTGGCTGAGCTGGAATATGGTGGGCTGACTGGTCCCTTTAATTACTATATGAACGGTGATCGCGATTGGGAACTGCTTGGTCAGTACCAGGGCAAGCCCATCACCGTCCCCGCGCTATATATCGGCGGCGACCGGGATATTGTGACGATCTGGGGACAGGAATCAATCCGCCGTGCGAAGGAGAATTTAACCGATTTGCGCGGAACGGTCATCCTTCCAAACTGCGGGCACTGGATTCAACAGGAGCAGCCTGCAGCGGTCAATCGTGAACTTCTGGCGTTCCTGAGATCGCTGTGAGCTGATTTTCATATACGCGGTCGGTACTGCATGGAGTTCTTGGCATCTCACGGACAGCGGGACAGAGCCGCGTGATTGCTGCCTTGTATTCTGTCTGGACCATGCGTTGCAGATAAACATGTCGCCGTACTCGATTGTAGACGCTGCCGATCTAGTGCGGGTGCCTATGAGTACGGCGGCCCTGTCCTTGTAAATCCGCTTCTTCACTCATTTGTTCTCGTGGTCGCAACTTCGCGTATCCGACGAACGCGCGAATTCACCGCAATAGGTGTTCATCTTCTTGCGCACGCTTTGAGGCAGCCCATGCATCCGGGCACAGTCGCAGGTCGATGCAATGTCCAGTACCTAGTCCATTGAATCAGAAGAATTGGTGGTGATGCGGCGAGTTGGATCGTTGTAGGTCCACTGCAATGGTTTCGGGTCCTTGTTGTACTGACGGATGTAACGCATGAGCTTCTTGTCGAGGTCTTTGATGGAAGTGAAGACGCCGCGGCTGATGACGTCGCGCTGGATGCGTGCGAACCAATTCTCGACCTGGTTGAGCCATGATGAGTAGGTCGGGGTGTAGTGGATATGCACGCGCCGATGCTTGGTCAGAAACGCCTGCACGAGATCGGTCTTATGGCTGCTGACGTTGTCGCAGATGACGTGGATTTGGCGTCGACGGGGCTGGCTGGCGAGCACATCCTGAAGGAAGCCGACGAACTGCTCGCTGGTGTGGCGAGCGGCTGTCTTGCCAAGGATTTCGCCGGTACTGGTGTTGAGCGCGGCAAACAGACTGAGCGTGCCATTGCGCTTGTATTCGAAGCCGTGGCTTTCGGCCCGCCCTGGCGACAGCGGCAACATCCGGTCTTTGCGGTCCAGCGCCTGAATCGCCGTCTTCTCATCCACGCAGAACACGACCGCATGCGCCGGCGGATTCAGGTACAGGCCGATCACGTCGGCCGCCTTGGTCTCGAAATCCGGATCGTTGGAGACCATGTGGGTATCAAGCCGATGCGGGCGCACGCCGTGCTTGCGCCATATCCGCTGAATCGTGGAGAACGACACGTCGCCCAATTCGTCAGCCAGCTTGCGGCTGCTCCAGTGCGTGGAGCCGTCGCGCGGCACATGCTTCAGAGTTCGCGCCAGCACCCGCGCTTCAAGCTTGGCGACCGGCTGCTTGGGGGCTCGCCCCGGATGAAACGAGACCAGACCGGCCAAGCCTTGCGCCTCAAACGCCTGGGTCCAGCGCGAGATGAATGCGTCATTGCAGGCAAGCTTGGATCGAATATCGACCCGGCGCTCTGCATCGGCCCAAAGCAGCACGCAGCGTGCCCGCCGCGCGAGCGCTGCATTGCCATGACGCTTGCGCATCACGGCCTCCAGTTCGGTACGTTGTTCGCTCGTCAGCATCGTTCTAGTCATGCCCAAGCATATGGGAACGATACATCCAATTTCAATGTTTCAGTGGACTAGCACATCTCGCACGCCAAGTAGTCTGTAGATAACGCCCAGGGGAATTGGCATATGAGTCTGGTTCTCGAATTTCATGACGGTGTACGCCTATCTGTCTCCGAGCGGACCTTCCTGCCAGTTCGACGGGAGTTTGCTACTACGGATGGAAGCGAAGCTGCTAGCTTTGTCCGATGGACTTCTGCTTCAGGCGCGCTGTCACGTTGCTGCACGAAATTATTGAACAGGCGGCGACATGAATTCGCGAGGCGTCGACGCGTGCGCATACACCATTGGCCCTGTCAGCCGAAGCTCTGGAGACCTCGCTGGCTGACCTTCCTTGAAGGCGTGTAACCGAGCGTTCCGCGCATTGGCAAGAACGGTTACCGTCCTATCTGGCGCGAAGAGGATCTCTTGCGACTTTCCCTCCTGTTCCGGTATTCGTGTGATGTCACAAGCCTGTTGCCGACGAGCGCATGATCCCGTTCATCACAATCACGATCGTTGGCCAGTAAGCCATTAAGTGTCTCCGCGACATCAAAGAGAACCCGCCGGTGTGGCCCAACCTCGATGACGTCGGTGGATATGGACTACTAATAATAATATGCTATCGATGTCATAGTCTACCCCTAAGGGTTAACAGTGTTAGCGAATTTCGAGATGGGCGAGTAACCTAGTGATCACTGTTAGCCGCATGCAACTGTGACGGTCGTGTTCCACTGCGTGCTTCCTGTCGTGTGTGAGACGTCTTACGTTGTGTCATGGTCGGTTCGTGTCGACTCGTCCGGTGTGCCGCCAATCTAGAGATTTCCCTTTGCCGCGTCGAGTGCGCTGGATGCTCAACTTAACGATGGGAAAACGGTTGTTACAGATGAAGTCAGTCGCCGACGGAACTCTCCGGGCCGAACAGGCTGTATTGATCTGTCCAATTTTAAAGGGTGGCGGATCGCCTGAGCCTCAGTGACGCATGTTTAGCAGGTCGTGAAAACTCACGATGCCGCGGCTGGCACCAGTGAGCGGCATCAACAGTCTCGGCAAATGAGGTATCGAAGTGCTCCGTGACAAATAATGTCAGGCATATAAATTTCGAATACTAACGAATAAAAATGATCTGAATAGTAATACGTGGCTGGATATCCATGTCACGGCTTCCGTCAGTCACTGTGACGTTGCGATCAGGCAAATTTCAAGCGAGGAATCCATGTCAGAACCGACCCTGAAGTTGCAGCAGACGATGCGGGCTAAATCCGATTTCAAGTGGCTCGTGACCAATCGTGCGCGACTGCGTTGGGGGTTGTCCGGAATCACGCTTGCACTGTTTTTTGGATTCGTTCTGATCCTACCCGTCGTTCCCGAGGTGTTGGGGCGCGACCTGCCTGATATCCATTTCCCGATCGGATTCGCTCTGGCTTTGGCAATGGTCGTGCTCATGGTCGCGATTACAGGCACATATGTTTTTGTCTCGAATTGTCTGTTCGACCCCCTGTCCACGAAAATTGCAAAAAATGAGGCCAGGCAATGATCGCTCGCGTCCCCGTCGCCCTCACACTTTTCGAAGTGCCTTGCGTTGCCCTCGCTGCCGAGCCGGGCCGGCGACCCTCGAACTGGGTTGCTATCGGGATGTTTCTCGTCATCGTGGCTGTCACGCTTGTCATTACCGCGCGCTCGGCAAGGCACACCCGGTCAAAGAGTGAATTCTATGCCGCCGGCGGTTCCATCACCCCAATTCAAAATGGCATGGCAATCGCCGGTGACTTCCTTTCGGCGGCGGCCTTTCTCGGGATCTCCGCGCTGGTCTACTCGAAAGGGTTCGATGGCGTTCTCTATGCCATCGGTTTCCTTACCGGCTGGCCGATCGTCCTGATCCTGATGTCGGAGCGAATGCGCAACCTCGGAAGATATACGTTTGCCGACGCGGTTTCGTTCAGGTTGACTCATCCGATGGTCCGGCTCGTGGCGGCGATCGGAAGCCTCGTCGTCGTTCTGTTTTACCTCACCGCCCAACTGATTGGGGCAGGGAAGATTGTCGAACTGCTCTTCGGCCTACCGTACTGGATGTCAATCGTCGGGGTAGGCCTGTTGATGATCTTCTATGTGACCGTCGGCGGCATGACGGCGACGACCTGGGTGCAGATCACGAAGGCCTGCCTGCTTCTTGGGGGCGGCACTCTAATGGTGTTTGTCGTTTTGCTTCGTTTCGATTTCAGCATCGCACAACTATTGGCCAAAGCCACCAGCATTCACCCTGAAGGCGATGCCATCCTCCGCCCCGGAGGCCTCTTCGCGGAACCCGTCTCAGCAGTCTCTCTTGGCCTCGCACTCGTCTTCGGCACGGCAGGCCTGCCGCATATCATGATGCGATTTTTCACGGTGAAGGATGCGACCGGTGCGCGCACCTCTGTCTTCTACGCGACCATCATCGTCGCTTATTTCTGCGTGGTGATCCCGATCATTGGATTCGGGGCTGCTGCTGTGCTGATGGGGGATACAAGCTATTTCAATCTGAGTTCGACCGGAACGTACAACCCAATTGGCAACCTTATTGGCGGACCGAATCTGGCGGCCATTCACCTGGCCGACGCAACTGGGGGACCACTGCTGAAAGGATTCATGTCGGCTGTTGCATTCGCAACAATTCTCGCAGTCGTTGCTGGTTTGGCATTGGCGAGCGCGTCCGCCGTCAGTCATGACATTTATGGCCAGATTATCGCTCGGGGACAAGCCGACGAACGGCAGGAACTGAAAATCTCGCGTATCTCCGTGGTGGTCACTGGCGTGGTGTCGGTGGCGTTGGCCTACGCCTTCGAAAACCAGAACGTGGCATTCATGGTTGGCTTGGCACTCGCGGTCGCGGCAAGCTGCAATTTCCCGGTTCTGCTGATGGCGCTTTTCTGGCGCGGAACGACGTCGCGGGGTGCAGTCGCGGGCGGTCTCGCAGGGTTGATCGCGGCAGTAACGCTGGTTGTGCTCAGTCGCACTGTCTGGGTCACGTTGTTTGGATACAAGGCCCCCGTCTTTCCCTACGAAAACCCAGCGCTGTTCTCAATGCCGGTCGCTTTCGCCTTCATCTGGCTATTCTCGATCTCCGATCACAGTCGAAGTGCCGAGTCGGAACGAGCGGCTTTCGCGATGCAGTTTGTCCGCTCCGAGATCGGCCTCGCTCCGATTGAGATCGATGCAGATTTGGAGGCCATTCAGTGACGATAAACATCATGCTGCATGAAGTAAATATTCGGATTCCTATTCAATCAGAGAGTCGAGTCGAGCGTCGCCGCACGCGGTAGTACGTTCGCACGCCGCCAGAGGACGCGGCCGTGACTAGAGTTCTCCGTCTCGTTCAGAAAACGATGAAGACGCGAAGGCGTTTCTCGAACAAAGCTTTGAGGCGTTTGTTTATCACGTCTTTCTCGGGCAATAAATAACTACGCACGAGACAAGCAACGAACTTCAATGCGTTGCGGAATCATAGGTCAGAAAACTAGAGACGCTAGGAGACATTGATGAGCAAGAAGGTGACTTTTCTGGCAGCTTCACTCGGCTTCACCATGTGTGCGAGCAGCTTTGCACAGAGCAGCGTGACACTATATGGTGCGGTAGACGGTGGTTTGCTTTTCACGAGCAAGACGCTTGATTTAGCAACTGGTCGAAACGCGGGTCGACAATTTTCGATGATCAATGCCGGGCTGACGGCCTCAGGGTTTGGTCTCACGGGAACGGAGGATCTGGGGGGAGGACTGAAGGCAACGTTCAAGCTCGAAAGCGGTGTCAGCATTGGCAATGGCGGTTTCGACAATTCAAACGGTAATCCGTTTGGCCGTCAGGCCTGGGTGGCGTTGGGGGGGAATTTTGGAGAGTTCAAGGCGGGTCTGCAGTTCTCGCCGTTCTTCGAGGCGATCCATGATTCAGATCCCCGCAGTTATTCCCAATTCGGTAGTGGCCTCGTCAACTATGTGGATAACGTACTTGTAACCGGGCTCTTCAATGCGAATGCGGTGTTATATACCAGTCCTACATTCGCCGGGTTCACGGGTAAAGTGATGTTCGCACTGGGTGGTGAAGCTGGCAATTTTCAGGCGGGGCGCCAGTATTCAACAAGCCTGAAATATGAGTCTGGAAGCCTAATGATCAACGCGGCAATGTATAAGGGGAATAGCGGCGGAGAAGTGAAAACGCCGATTCCCAGTACCGAAGCGTTTCTGGGCCGTACGCTCGGCGTTGCATACAACTTCGGTCCGATCACTGCCAAGGCGTCGTTCGTCAACTACAAGGTCTCGGGATCGTTCAATAACAATGTCTACAGTGGCGGTCTCGATTGGCTTGTTGAACCACAGCTTGATGTCAACGGTGGCGTCTGGGTGACGAGCGATCGAAACGGCACGAAGAATCACTCACTGATGGTGGCTCTGGGTGCTGAATACTATCTGTCGAAAGCGACCACACTCTACACGCAAGTTGGCGTCGTAAATAACCATGGAGCAATGAACACTGGCCTATCTATCAATGGTGCGTTGTATGGTGCGTCGGGTACTACGCTGGGTGTTAATCTAGGGTTGCGACACATCTTCTAGTCTTACTGTGTCAATAAATTCATGCCATTATAGGACCTTCTTCATCCATGACGTGAGGAATGATGGACTGGGAGACGTCATTCGAGGCGTATCTGGAACATTTGTGTGAATCGCTTGGGCATAGCGACCGCGAGTCAGGATTGAGAGGCTATTGCCAAGGGGTGATGCTGCCAATTCGGCGCAAGAGCGTCGAGCCGCTGGCGGCACATCTGGAACCGGAGCATGTGAGCGCGCGGCACCAGTCGCTGCATCATTTCGTGGCGAAGTCGGAATGGTCCGATCCGGCGCTGCTCGAGCAGGTGCGGCGCTGGGTGCTGCCGCACATGGATCCGGCTGGCGGGTTGTACTGGATCATTGACGACACGGGATTTCCCAAGAAGGGTAAGCATTCGGTCGGCGTGGCACGGCAATACTGCGGTCAGTTGGGCAAGCAGGACAACTGCCAGGTTGCGGTGAGCCTGTCGGTGGCGACGGAAGACGCGAGCCTACCAGTGTCGTACCGACTGTATCTGCCGCGTGAATGGAGCGACGATCCCGTGCGACGACAGAAAGCTGGCGTGCCCGAGGAAATCGAGTTTGCAACCAAACCGGAGATTGCGGCCGGGCAGTTGCGCGAGGCACGGCAAAGCGGCGCGCCCGACGGTATCGTGTTGGCCGATGCGGGCTATGGAGACGACACCTCGTTTCGCGAGGCCGTCAGCGAACTCGGGCTGCAGTATGCGGTGGGCATTCGCTCGAACACGCGCGTATGGGCGCCGGGCACAGCTCCTCTACCGCCCGAGCCCGCCGCGGGGAAATCGGGCCGGCCACGCAGCTTATTACGGCGCGCACCGGGACATGAGCCGATCGGAGTCAAGGATCTGGCCTCGACGCTCGATGTCTCACGCTATCGCAACGTGATATGGCGCGAAGGTACGTGCGCCGCACTCAGTTCGCGCTTTGCCGCCGTGCGCGTGCGTGCTTCACACCGCGATTACTGGCGCTCCACACTGCGAAATGAGGAATGGCTGCTGATCGAATGGCCCGAAGGTGATGCGGAGCCCCTCAAATACTGGCTTTCGACTTTGCCCCCAGACACGACGCTCGAACGACTGGTTCATGTCGCCAAGATGCGCTGGCGAATCGAGCGGGACTATCAGGATCTCAAGCAGGAGTTCGGCCTGGGGCACTTCGAAGGACGTGGCTGGCGTGGATTCCATCACCATGCATCGTTGTGTATTGCTGCCTATGGGTTTCTTGTTGCTCAACGCCTCATTCAAGGCGACAGTAAAAAAAACTCCGCGATCCGCGACCCATTTGCCTTACCCTCGGATTACGTGCCACGCGGGTCCCCAGCGCGCACAGCGCCACGTGGCTGATTCCATCACCACGCTGCGCTGGCGTATCGCTGCATACATCGCGCGCCGGCTCGAGCGATGTCCGGTTTGTTCAGCATCCAATGCTAATTTATTGACACAGTAAGACTAGGCGCTAGTGAGCATTGATAGTCAAAGAGAGGACTCTGTTATGCAGCCCACCTTGCGATGGTGCGGATATTGAGGCCAAGGCGCGGTCGGACAATGCTGTATTAACCGAGAGTCCCTGGAGCGGGAGTTGGTCGACGATCGTGAAATCGTGGTAGTCGGCCTTGGAGCACGTAGTACCTATCTCTGCGTTTCCGCAGTACATTTGACAGGGTACTGATAGAAACGCGATCGAAAGGGTGAACGTGCAGTGGTGATGAGCGACGATTTCCTGGGCCATACCGACGGTCGTCGTCGCACCACGATGCAAGTCCTGCTGCCGTAGATTGGCCAAGGTGTGGCTGTCAATGGTGTCGCTCGAGCCGGCACAGCGCTCCTGCGCGAGTGACCTAGCAGTATCTGACACCGGTGTGGCGATTGCAGATCTCGGCAACTCAGAGTTCACGAAGGCAGGCGGATTCCTCCAGGCGGTCGCGGCGATCACGCGACATCTCAGCCGTCAAGCAGGACGAGGGACGTAGTCTGAGCCACGATTGGTGCCGATCACCAGCATGTAGCCGTGCTCAGGCACGATACCGCCGTGCCCGAGCGCCAGAGTGGATAGCCTACGGTGTGTAGCCCATGGTGCTAATGGCGATGGTGCCTGTCGGTGAAATGGGGCGGCCCGCCTATGCGCCCCTACCAGGTCTCCTTGTAGGGGCGCAGGTCCAACTCCTGCGTCCAAGCCGATCGATGCTGCTTGTGCAGCGACCAGTAATTCTCGGCAATGGCGTCGACATCCAGCAAACCATCCGCGCCCAAGTGCTCGACCCGTTGTGGGAAAGCACGTTCGAGGCGGTCGCCAAGCACTCCGCCGTCGACGATAACGTGGGCCACGTGCAATCCCAGCGGCCCGTACTCGCGGGCCATGCTTTGAGAGATCATGCGCAATCCGGCCTTGGCCGCCGCAAAGTGGGCAAAGCCTGGTTTCCCTCGCAGGCTGCCGGAGGCACCGGTGAAGATGACCGTACCCCGCCCCTGAGGCACCAGCCGTCGCGCTGCTTCTCGGCCGACGAGAAAGCCCGAATAGCAGCCCACGCGCCAGAAGTCTTCGAATTGTGCTGCGGTCAGTTGAGTGAAGTCGATGTGGGCATTGTTGCCGGCATTGGATATCACAACATCGACTGGCGCACGGTTGCTCCCTGGATTCATTGCACGATCGAAGGCGGCGGTCACCTGCGTCTCGTCGGTTGCATCCACTTGTAGTGCCTCGGCGCTCCCCGTGTCCAAAGCATTGATTTGTGCTACGACAGGCTCAATTTTGGACAACGTGCGCCCCGTGACGATCACGTGGTAGCCCTCGCGGGCGAAACGCCGGCTGACCGCCGCGCCAATGCCGCGCGCCGAACCCGCACCAAAGACAATCGAGGTGGGTTGACTCATTACTTCCCTCCCTATTAGTTCAAATACTGCAGATGTGGCGTGGTGTGGCGACGCTCTGTGAGGTGACGTTCAGGCGTCGGGCAAAAAGTGTGGCGAGGAGCAGGGTTAAAGCCACGAACCCGCATAGGTCTTCCCGTTTTAGGCGCGGGCGGCCTCGCCCAAGGTCGGATAGTCGGTGTAGCCGACTGCGCCGCCACCGTAAAAGGTCGGACGGTTGTAGGCATTGAGGCTGGCGCCCAGGCGTGCGCGTTCGGGCAGATCGGGATTGGCGATGAACAAACGCCCGAACGCGATGGCATCCGCGCGTCCCGCTTCGATCGCTGTTTCCGCGGTGGTAGGCGTGTAGTTTCCTGCCGCAATCAATACATTCGGCCAGTGTGGACGGAACAACTCCGACGCGAATGGCACGTTCTGGTGATCGACGTCGGCCTGACCCGCGCCACTGGCTCGAGGCTCGATCAAATGCAAATAGGCGAGACCCAGACGTGCAAGCTGTTTGACGAGATGGGTATACAGCAGCAGGGGCGCGTCCTCCCCACTGCCGTTGGCTACGCCAAAGGGCGATAGGCGGATGCCGACGCGGTCGGCGCCGAATACAGCTGAAACTGCTTCGGCTACCTCCACCACGATGCGGCATCGATTTTCGATCGAGCCGCCGTACGCATCCGTGCGGTAATTGCTGCGGCTTTGCAAAAACTGCTCAAGCAGGTACCCGTTGGCGCTGTGGATCTCCACGCCGTCGAAGCCGGCCTGCAGCGCATTGCGTGCTGCCTGCTCAAAGTCATCGACCAGCGACGCAATTTCCTGCGTTTCCAGTGCTCTCGGTGTCTCAAACGGCTCCCGTTCGAAATTGGCGGTGAACGCGTTGCCGGGAGCCGCGATTGCAGATGGCGCGACCGGGCGTTCGCCACCCAGGAGTGACGAATGCGAGATGCGACCAACATGCCAGAGTTGCAGAAAAATTAGGCCGCCCTTGGCATGTACCGCTTGGGTGACCGCCTTCCACCCCTCAATCTGCGCTGGGCTGTGAATGCCTGGTGTCGCGGGCATGCCCTGACCTGTGGGTGAAATTTGCGCGCCTTCGGTGATGATCAGCCCGCTCTGCGTGGCGCGCTGACGGTAGTACTCGACGTTCAGTGCATGCGGGGTGTTGCCGGGTTGAGCAGCGCGCATACGTGTAAGCGGAGCCATCACCACACGATGGGCGAGTGTGAGCGGGCCAAGCTGTAGCGGTGAGAACAATGTTTGAGTCATATCGAGAGTCTTTTTGAAATTAAATCTGTCAGCGATTGATCACGTGCTCCGTCAGTTCACGGAAACTATCCAAAAACACATCCACAAGCCTTCCTGGTAAGTTCTCGGCCGTATGCGACAACAAAGGCGCGGCGCCTGGAGGATCCGATTGCGCAGGCCAGTCTTCCGGGGCAAGGCTCAGTGAGTGATTTCCTCGGGAGGCGTTTCATCGAGACATGCAATACACCCGTCGAGCAGGTCGTGCAACGCCGCGACGCGCTTGTCGCCCAACCGTTCATTGAGCGCAATCTGCGCTGCTTTCCAGGCGCGCTGCGCTTCGGCCTGCTTGGTACGACCTGCCGTGGTTGCTTCGACGAGTCGGCTACGCGCGTCCTTGCCTGCGCGGATCTCCAGGTAGCCCTGGACGGTCAATGGCTGTAGGTTGCGCGTCAACGTCGAGGCGTCCATCTGCATGTGTCGGGCCAGATCTCCTGGCTGGATGGGGCCGAGCTTGACCACATAGGAAAGCAGAGCGTACTGAGTGTTCTTGAGTCCTGTCGCGGCGACATAGTGGTCGTAGTGGCGCGTCACCATGCGAGTGAGCTGGCGCAACTTCAGGTTGGTGCATCCCGTCGGCTTGGTGATATTCTTCATGCTGTATATTGTATCTACAAGTATTGTATATGCAATTAAATTTGAAGGAAGGAGGTGTCCGTGGATGTAAATGAGATTGTGGCCCTTTGGCAGGCAGACGAGGCGAGAGTACGCGCACACCTGAGTGCACCAGATGCCGAACCCAAGGGGCAGGTCTTTAGTCGCTCGGGGATGGAGATGTTCGAGGCGATCTTCGCTGGAGAACTGCCACCTGCGCCAATCGGCGATACGCTGGATTTCGTGCCGATCCACATGGAGCCGGGGGCTGCAGTCTTCCAGGGGCGACCGCAGCGCCGCCACTACAACCCGTTGGGGACCGTGCATGGAGGCTGGTTTGCCACGCTGCTTGACTCTGCAGTGGGCTGCGCAGTGCATTCGACGTTACCCGCCGGCAAGGGCTATACCACGCTGGAGCTCAAAGTAAACATGGTGCGTGCTCTGAATGATCGGATCCCCATCGTGCGTGCTGAAGGCAAAGTGCTTCATGTCGGGCGACAAGTAGCCACGGCAGAGGGGCGCATTGTCGGGCCGGACGGCAAGCTATATGCACATGCAAGCACGACATGCTTGATCTTCGACCATTCGGCTGGCACCTAATGGCACAGGGCTGATGCAACTGGGTGCAGGTCATTGCTGACTTCAGTGAGGCTCGTGCTTCCGAGGTGTGAAATGCTCGAAGTAGGTTTGCCGAAGTCTAGGCACGGCAAGAGATGGTCTAGTTGCGCGCGAGGACGTTGAATCAGCCGAATAGACCGAAAAAAAGGGGGCATCTTGTGGTTCCCCGACGGATTGACTACATCCTAGGTGTTGCACGCTGGAGCCGAGTCAATACCCATGCTACGCGACGACAGAGGAATGCAAGTCGGGTCGATCATTAGCCTGCGGCCTCGTCCTGGGCACAGCTGTCGGGGTTACGGTTTTGGCTGCGCATTCTGTTGCGTCTCCGGCGACCGGGATCGGTCAATGGAATCGATGGTGAAAGAGAATGCACATCGACATCTCGAGGGTTTGAACCGCTTTCGCAACTATCTTCTCGCGACCCAGTGGGATCTTGGCCGGCGGGAGTTGGTCGGACGCAAGCTCAGCGCCGCGGAATATCTTGCGGTGAAACCGGACGTGATCGGCTACCACGAGCGTATTCGGTTGCTGCGCTATCTCCTGGCGCTCGACGCATTGGAAGTGGAACGCGCCGAACGACATGCGGGGGATTTGGCGAGCGGTCGGCTCACATTTCGTGTCCTCATCGTGGAGGCTCCTTGCTTCCCGCTCGATCGTCACGCTGCGCGGTGCGCGCTGGGGAGCCGACGAGCGGCCGTGCGGACGCCGTTACGGTTAACGGAGCCTGCACCTATGCCAACCATGGTAAGCCGAAACTTCAGGCGTGGCGTGGCGCGTCTCGCGCGTCAAGCTCGCTCACGGCGCGTATTCACCAGACTCGTCAGGTGACTATGCTACGGAGCCCGCCGCGCCCTGATGCCAGGCGGCCAGTTTGAGCGACCGGTTGAATCCGCAATCAGTCACCGCACGCAGGACCGCCACGGTGGCCGCCATCATTTCTCTTCCCGCATCGATGGCGTAAAGGTGATGCCTACCAGCAATCCTTCCGGCCCGATGAAGCGACTGTGGCCGGCAGGCATCTCCACCCGGCAGCGAACAGCGATCGGGCGGGATCGGTAGCGCCCGCGGCATCGACTGTGTGCGTCACGTCGGAGGCGTACTGCTGACGCTTGATTGTCCCGTTCCGACTTTGGTCGAGCGGCCGTAGATGGCCGAACCCGAATGTTCGTCGTCCGAGGACGATCGAGCTTCCCGACTCGGCCTCGAATTTCCGTAGTCGACCCGTTTGGGCCACTCGCCTTTTCGGTCCTGAACGGCTCAATCAAGCCGTACTTCGGACACTGTCCTTTGACCGCACTGTTGCGTTCGGTCGATCAGACTGCATTCGCTGGCGTCATTGGTTGTGTGCGGACTTCATTAGCTTTGAACGGGTTAACGAATACAGTCCCCACCCGGCAATCATCGAGGGCAGGAAGTAGACCGCTTCGATGTTGGGTTGGGCTAGCAGGGCGATCGCAGGGCCAGGGCAGTATCCGGCAGCCCCCCATCCAAGGCCGAAAATCACCGCGCCGGCAACTAGCTGGAGATCGACGGAGGTTTCTTTCGGCAGATCGAAACTTTCGCCCAGCAAGGGGGAATTGCGCTTCAGTATGAAATGGAAGGCAACCATCGCGGTCAGGACGGCGCCGCCGAGGACAAGGAGAAGACTGCCATCCCACTGGCCGGTCACATCGAGAAAACCGAGCACCTTCTCTGCGTGAGTCATGCCGGACAGCGCAAGACCCAACCCAAAGAGAAGCCCGCAACCGAAGGCCGTTAGCTGTTTCAAAGCGCTCATGGCAGCCCGATCACATGACGTATTACATAGGTCGACACCATCGCTGCCGCCAGAAACGTGACGGTCGCGACGACCGAACGCCTCGACACGCGGGCGACCCCGCACACGCCGTGTCCACTGGTGCAACCATTGGCGAGCGCCGTGCCAAAGCCGGTCGCCAGACCGGCCACAACCAGAAGGACCGGCGGGAATCCGGAGCGCACGTGTAGCAGCCACCCGGTATCTCCGATTGCGCGTGCGACCGCGTAACAGCACGCTGCGCCAGCGACCAGTCCGAGAACGAATGCTGCCCGCCAGGCCGACCCGTTGCGAGGGCTCCAGACAAGCCGACGCGCGATACCGCTGATGCCCGCGATTTTTCCGTTCAGGCCGAGCAGCAGGGACGCGGACAGCCCGATAAGCACCCCACCGACGAGCGCGCTCCACGGAGTAAAAGATGTCGTCATCGCCGCGGTTACCCTCCTCTCGGGCCTCAGTCAGGCGACGCCGCGGGAGCCGGGCAAGCGCGCGGGCGTCGGCATCACTCGATGGTGAAGCTCAGAATTGCTTGCCGAACGAAACGCCCACCACGTCTTCTGCAAGATGCACGTTTGCATTGCCGCCCCCGAAGGCCGCGGGAATCGAGTCGTCGCCGTTTACTGTTTTCTTGAACGCGTGGCCGTAGAAGATTCCGAACGATGTCTTCGCATCGGTCGTCCAGGTCGCGCCGAGCGTCGCCTGATCCTGCACGACACCCGGAGCGAGAATGTTCAGGAATGTCTCCGTATTGGCCACGGGCTGGCTCGAATGACTGTAGCCTGCACGGAGCGTCAGATGGCTGGTCACATCGTAGCTGGTGCCGATCTTGATCACGTTGGTATTGCGCCAGCCAAAACCCGGACCGTCGGCCGATCCCAACGCATTGCCTGCAAACAGATTGGTGAGCGGATTTGCGATCGAATTCACGTTGCCGTACAGAATGCGCTGAAAGTCCACCGCCACCGTCCATGTCGGCGTAACCTTCCAGGAAAACCCGATACCGTAGTTCTCCGGGATGTCGAATGAGCCGCCATCCGCGAAGAGACCTTTGTATTTGTCGAAACTGCCGTGAATCTTCGACGCCCATGTTACGCCGACGGTCAGTGCAGGCGTAATCTGGCCGGTGTAGCCGAGGTGCACGCCTACGCCAACCGTCGAGTCGGCACCCCGATCCGTTACGTTGCCGGGCGCGACCGACATGCCGGTGAACGGCTGCAGTCCGCTTGCCGTGAAGCGTTGATAGGCGATGTTCAGGCCGATGCCGAACGCGTGCCGGTCGAACAGCTTGTAGGCGATCGTCGGCGAGAGGAACACCTGCTCGATATCGGCGCCTGCCGAGCCCGTGGCACCGAATGCCCGAAAAGGATTATGGGCGTAGCCGGTATCGAGCCCACCGTTTGCGTACAGGGCGAGTCCCGCATACGTATTCGGCAGGAACTGGTACGTTACGCCGAACTCGGGCAGCGAGAAAATCGAGCGGTTATTGCCGGCGTAGTCGCCGTCAGCGCCGTAACCGTTGCCCAATATCTCTGCGCCGCGCCTCGGCAGAAAGAGGCTGATGTCGCCATCGAAGCGGTTTCCAACGAAGGCGATGCCTGCGGGGTTGGCTGCTGCGGCGAGTGCATCCTGTGGCAGGCCGATGCCAACGCCCGCCATACCCTGTGACGCAACCCCGTAGCCGTTGGAAAAATAGCCGTTGGTGGCCCATGCGAAGGTTGGTGCTGCTGCGACAACGACAATGAATGCGCGAGTGGTCCCTTGTAGCCTCATGCGTTTCCCCGAATAATAGTTGCAATAGCTAACGGGGATAGAGTCTATTGATTTGGACTCGCACCTCAAACCAAGTTATTCACATAAGCTTTTGATAGATTATCAAAATATAAAGTGTATTTTGCCGATGAGTTCTTCCGATTCTTCCATTGACCTTCGCGCCATGCAGGCCTCAGCGGAGAAAGCCTGCGCCCTGCTCAAGGTGCTCGCCAATCCGGATCGCCTGCTGATCATGTGCCGCTTGTCCCAAGATGAGATGTCCGTGGGCGAACTGGAGGAGCAACTCGGCATTCGTCAGCCGACGCTGTCGCAGCAGTTGGCGGTGCTTCGAGAGAACGGTCTGGTCACTGCGCGTCGCGAGAGCAAGAACATCTTCTACTCGGTGGCGAGCGTACAGGCGCTTGCCGTGATGGACGTGCTCTATCAGCAGTTCTGTGCCGCCGCCTGACCCCGAAAACAGCGCATGCCTTGTTGCCCTCGCTATCACCGCATCCGCGCCGACTGCGGGCTCTAATGCGGTGAAAGCCAACGTCCGCAGTCCCATACCGGAATGGACGCTGGGTCTCTTCTTCCGGGAGAAAACGGAGGACGGTTTCTGGCCGACTACAGTCTGCCTGTCGACACTGATCGTTTTTCCGACGCCACCTATCCACGGATGCTATCGAGCAACGCTGCGAAGTCGGCCGAGACTGGCGTGGCCACAGAATGAACCGTGTGGATGCGTACGCGGCCCGAAACGAGGTCCCGAGAGTCGATCGCGATGCGATCATAGATGCGGCCGCGCTTCCCCGGCTCCGGAGCGAGTTTGTAGCGGTTTCCCCTTTGAATGTAGTCCTCGATGTCGGGATCGACGCGAACATGGACATGGTTGTCCTGTTCGCTCAACACCACGCGGACCAAGTCGAGCGGGACACCCAGCAACTGATCGACAATGCGATTCACGATGGCGTGGCGAACGTGGTGATCGCCGAGCAACACCTGATTCGGTCCGCGGTGATTGTCGATCTGGACGATGACCTGGTGGGGGGCTTCGGCGACGATAAGTCGGTAGCGGCAGACCGCCGGAAGGTTGCTGCTGGTGGCGTAAACCAGATCGACGTAGGAGGTTGCGTAGGGCATGTGACGGCTCCAAGGGGAAGAAAAGCCAGCGCGGTTGCTGGCTCTTCCAACCTATCGAGCCGTCGGCGAAGTCAAGGCGACGCGTCGCTTCCTGCTTGGGTAAGGGTGGCGCGCAATCGGACGGCGGTTCGTTGACTGGACAAACCCAACAGTCGCCCCACGTCCTCGTTGCTGCGGCCGGCGATCAGGAGCCGCCGCGCGTAGGTGTTACGGAGCGTGCGCGGGCTCATGTCGGGCAAGCGCACGTCGATCGCGAGCAGCTCGTCGCGCACGATCCGGCCGAGTAATTCGTCGGTCATGGGTCCGGCGGCACGTGGTGACGGGAATAGCAACGTGTCGTCAGCCGTCGGGTGATCAGATTGCCAACGCGACAGCACCGGGCGCGCGAAGTCCGCGATGCCGACGCGGCGCGCATCGCGAGAGCCGCGCTTCGGGATATCGATATGTGGCCGGGCGGGCGCAAGGTCGAGCTCGCCAGCTTTCGCAAGGCGGATCTCCTGCGCCGTGATACCCGTGGCCAGTAGCAGCGCCACGATCGCGCGATTGCGCAAAGCGCGGTCGTCGAGCGCGCCCAGGTCGGCCAGATGCGTCTGCAGGCGCACGTCATCGGGCTCGGCGATGTACACCGGATCAGGCTCGTCCTCTGGCCACGTTTGCGCCAGCGCAAAGGCGGCGGCGGGGTTGGTTTGCCGCACACCCAGATCCGTCAGATGCCGGCAAAGCCGGTCAATCAGTTTTTGGTAGCGCAGCCGGGTCGTCGTGCCGGGCTGGCAGCGGTTGTCGACGTCGGCAAAGAAGGATTCAAGATGCTCGGGGCCGAAGGTGGCGAGCGACCTTTGAACGGCCGCGAGGTGGCGCATAAAGCGCTCGAACATGGCTTCGTGCTGGATGATCGAGCGCGGAGAAAAGGCTCGCCGGTCTGCGCCGGCGGCCTCGGTGCGTTGCCATTGTCGGTAGGCTTCAGTCGGAGAGGTAATCCAGTGGTCGAGTTCGTTCATGGCATGCCTTATATACTGAATGTGCGCCCTTTCCCATCGACCGCGAATCTCCGATTCGCGCATGGGCTACCAACCGGAAGGGGTCATACGCCCCGCTCACGCGCGCTGCTGGTTGAACGCCGCGATCGCTTCCGCAATGCTTCCGTATGGGCCGCGCGACTTGCCGTCCGGGTGAGACAGCCCATAGTCGCCGGTTTCGCGCCACTCGAAGGCGGGAGAAGGAGGCGTAGTCGAGCCAAGGATCGTGTCGCTCACACGGCCTCCGGGGCGGCGGTTGCGTCGATGACCGCACGCAGGATCAGATAAACGGCAGGTAACTTGACGTCGTCACGCCGCCAGTCGACCGCTTCGTCGAGATTCGGGCCTGGCAAGCGACTATCGCGCAAGCGCACAAACGCGTCGATGATCGTCTGCTCGTGGCGCCCTTGGAAGCCGAGATCGGAAAAGGCTTGCTCCTCGATGTCGAGAAGCGCGCGCCACGTGAACGGTTGCGCCGCGGTCTTGCCAGCGACGCTCGACGAGCCGAGATAGCGTTGCGCAACCGTCTCCACGATGCGCTGTAGATCCTGCGCCGCGCGGGCGGCAGCATGCTCGTGTTCGACCGGATCGAAGTCCGGCTGTTCTTGATCGAAAGCAGTGGGGTGGTGCATGGCTTTTCGGTAGCCGGTGGCGATTCGCGCGAAAATCGCTTCGCGCGCGTCACGCGGCACATGGAAGAACGGCACTGTAAATATATCCAGTGCCCGGTTGTCTTTCAAGATGGCTCGTAATTGGGGGGCGAACAAGATAAGCGCTTACCTTGTTCACGCCCCCTTAACGAAAGACATAGGGGGCCCCCGATCGCGACCAACGATGGTCAAGGCGTCTTTGACGCCGGTTCCTGACAAATTTTGACACTCAGCCCAACGTCGTGTCGCGGTATGTCGCTATGAAACAGTGCTAAATTCGTGCGACATAACAAACCGAGGGCTGGCTATGACCTACGCGTTTATTCGCGAAGGCGATACGACATCGCATGGCGGACGTGTACTCGCCTGCACATCAACGAACATGATGTTTGGCAAACCTGTCGCGCTCCTTGGCGACATGGTGGCCTGTCCGAAATGCGGCGGCGTCTATCCAATCGTCGACGTGAAGGTGAGAAGCATGACCTTCGGCGGACGGCCGGTCGCGACCGAAGGGGACAAGACAGCCTGCGGTGCGTCGCTGATCGCCTCCCAAGGCTCGGCAGACGTCGAGCAGGTGTCGGGTGCCGCCGGCGGCATCGGCGGTGGAAAGAGTGTCGTCCCACAGCAGGACCCGAACTCGACCGACCAATACCGTGGGCGTTTTCAAGTCCTGAACAGCGCAACGGGAAGCCCCGTTGCGAATCACCCGTACTCATTCCAGACGACTGACGGTTCCACGATTTCCGGGCAGACCGACTCGCAAGGCTTCACGCAGTGGCACGAGTCCGTCGAGCCGGGTTCGATCACGTTTCACGGCGCGGGGAGTACCGAAACGTGAGCAAGTGGTCGATCGGAGGAACGGCGCAAGGCGACGGTGAAACCAGTCGGGTGTACCTCAATTCGAAACTGCGCCCAAAGGACCAAGCGAAGCTGTGCAGCCTCATGTGCACGTGCAAGAATAATCCGCCTCAGTCGGTCGATGGCAAAGACTTACGACAGATCTGCGTTGCATCGGCGCTGAAAACGGAAGATCGCAACTTCACGACCAGCATGTACAAGGCGGAAGTGAAGTACCTCATGACGGTTCGGCCGCCAGTGCCGATTATGAGTCCTCGCACGCCGAACAAGACGTACGGCTGGCTGCCGCAGTGGATCAAAGACAACTGGGAAGGGGAGTACAAACGCGGCGCCGGCAATGTGCGGATCCCCGATGTGGTGATTGTCAAGGATCCCGCGAAGGAGCCGACGCAAGATAATCTCGACGCGGTGGTCGAAATGAAGTTCAAGGGCGACTCGTATTCGACGCGGCACCAAAAGCAGGACGAGGATATCGCCGGCCCCCACGCATCCGCGGTCCTGTTGACGCCGGAGGACTGTGGGTGTCCCGACGACGAAGAGAAGAAGCAAGCCAAGACCGGCGAAGTCCCGGTGATCGGGCCGGTCCCTCTCAATTCCTCTGATGGTGCATCGAAGGCCGCGCCCTGGAGCCCTTTCGATGAACTTGATGACGCGACGACACGTTCGCGCAGTGTCTTCGGCCCGCGGCCACCGGATGGTGCTGCGCCCTCCGCACCGCCGAACCTGATTCCGCTATTCTGATGACCATGAACGAACAAGCACTGATCGAGTGGGCGAAGAATGCCCAGACTGATGCCCTGTTGAAAGGGGGCATGCTACTGCCCAAGCAACGCCACGACTACGTCGGCGCTGCCATGGTCGTGCGCGCGGCGCTGTTCTTTCCGAACGCGTATCAGGAAAGCGTGCAAGACGAGATTGCAAACTGCTTCGCCGCGTACGCGGCCCACTCTGTCCCGCGCCTTCGCTGGCTGACGCAGGATGGCCGAAAGCCCGTGCAGCTGAAATACGGCCAGGTCGACCCGAAGGCGTTCCGAGCGCGAGGGGACGCTGGCGTCACGGCCTATCTGTCGTCTGGCGAGAAAGCTGAAGATGCCGGATTGTGGGAGTTCCGCGTGTTCGGGATCTTAGAGTATGAGGAAGCGATGCCGGAAGGCGGCGCCAGCGCATTGACTTTCTCGGTTCCCGCGCCGTTCTTAGTTACCTATCCGCACGCGTTTCAGCAGCTGTTCGTCGACTTCGCGAAACGGCTGAATGTCTACAACGGCTATGCAGGATTCGCCGTGAATCTGAGCCTGACGGAAGCCGAGGCCAACACCCCGACGGAGTACTGGTTGGCCAAGCGTTACATTGCGCTCGACGTCGGGAATCCGCTGTTGAATGCGACACACCTGCGATCCAAACTGAAAACGGTGTCCTGGCTCACGTGTCTGGACAAGACGATGTTGGAGCAGGTCGGCGGGGTCTCCGCGCTTCGAAACGAGCTCCCCCCTGGCTGGTTTGCGCTGTACGACGTGAACGGCGGGGTCGTGATTCAGGCTGGCCCTGAGCCAGAGGCCGGTGGTGCGACCGACGATGCGGGAAAGGGGCCACCCGTCGCACCAGCGAATTATGTGATTCTGAACAATGCCCTGAATGCTGTTCGTGCCACGACAGTTTGGCGTTTGCAGCGCGGTTTGATGGGGGCCGCTGCGCCGTACTTCGATACGACAGCGGAAAGCGATGATTGGCTACGCCGATTCGACGTCGACGAGAACAGTCTGTTCGACTACAAGGCGAAGCTGCTGAAGATGCCAAAACTCACGGCTGCTACGGTGTTACCGGATCATCTTTGAAGGGGGCCACAATGGCGGAATTCGTTCCTCCGCAGGGTGCTGGTCGGGGTGCACATCTGCCGAACATTCAGGCCACGTATATCGACTTGCATCGTCTGTTGGCGATATTTCTCGCGAGCAAAGAATTCGCGAATCGGATCAACGTGGCACAAGGCCACAATGCCGAGCTACATGATCCTCTCTTCAACCTTCAGGAATGCGAAGAGGACGAGATCTCACGGATTTTATTGAGCCTCGCGGTCACTGCACGTGCTGTCGACGATGCTCACAATCGGGTGTTCGATCTGGCCGCGGGGCCATGTGGAACCCTGCTCCGGAACGCTGAGCGGCCAGAGGAGGCTGCTGATCTGGAGTTGCGCGAAGCCTGCAACAAGGTCATCCATGCGAGTCACTGGCACTTCGATATGGAAGAAAACGAACGCGGCCGGTCCTACCTAACCCCGACGATGTACATATACGGCAGTCTGGGAGGAAGAAACTGGAAAGCGATATTGGATGTTGTCGAGTTCGCGAAGCAGTATTTCAGTACTGTCGCGCCCGTGCGTGACGTGGCTCGCTGACGGTTCGTCGCGTCAACAAAACTCCCGCGCTGACGTCGGCAACGCTCCGAGTAGCTCGGTCCGGTCGACGAGCTTGCTCGCGATCAGGTGCCTCACTTTTCCTTCGACCTGCCATACACCGTAGACGGCGAGCAGCGATGCACCAAGCGCTTCCTTCCGAAATTTCTCCAGCAGGCCGGGCCACAGGATCACATTGACCTGCCCCGTCTCGTCCTCGAGTGTGATGAAGAGCACGCCATTTGCGGTACCAGGGCGCTGCCGCACCGTGACGAGCCCGCACGCGCGCGCGAGTTGTCCGTTGCGCAGCGTCGCCAGCTGTTCGGCGGACTGCAGGCGATCCATGTTGAGGCGTTCGCGCAGCAGCGCCAGCGGGTGCCGGCCAAGCGTGAAACCCATCGCGCGATAGTCCGTGACGATCTCCTTGCCTTCGGAGGCCTGCGGCAACACCGGCACGGCGTCGTCGCGTTCGGTACCGCGCAACAGATCCCGATCGGACACCGCAGCGGCCGCGAGCCAGAGGGCCGCGCGTCGGTTGCCGCCGGCGAGCGTGCGCAACGCGTTCGCGCGCGCGAGTACCTGCAGGTCGTGCCGATCGAGCTGCGCCCGGCGCGCGAGATCAGCGACGTCGACGAACGGTCGCACCGCGCGGGCGAGCTCGATGCGGCCGGCGACGTCCTCGCGCATGCCGCGCAGCAATGAGAAGCCAAGTCTCACGGGCGCCGACGTCGTTGGCCCCTCGATCTCCGAATCCCACGTGCTCACGGCGACGTCGACCGGCAGCACCTGGACGCCGCGGCGCCGCGCATCCTGCAGCAGCTGCGACGGCGTGTAGAAACCCATCGGCTGGCTGTTGAGCAGCGCCGCCAGGAACACGGCCGGCTCGTGCCGACGCAGCCACGCGCTCGAGTAGACGAGCAGGGCGAAGCTGGCCGCGTGGCTCTCGGGGAACCCATACTCGCCGAAGCCCTTGATCTGCGCAAAGATTGCCTCCGCGAACTCCCGATCGTAGCCGCGCGCGAGCATGCCGCTGACGAGCCGATCGTGGTACGGCTCAAGGCCACCCTTTCGCTTCCATGCCGCCATCGCGCGGCGCAGTTGGTCGGCCTCGCCGGCGGAGAAGCCGGCCGCCAGCATGGCGACCTGCATCACCTGCTCCTGGAAGATCGGCACGCCGAGCGTGCGCTTCAACGCCTTCTCCATGCCTTCGGACGGGAAGGTCACGGGCTCGAGTCCTTGTCGCCGGCGCAGGAACGGATGCACCATGCCGCCTTGCACCGGGCCCGGCCGCACGATCGCAACTTCGATCACCAGATCGTAGAAACACTGCGGCCGCAATCGCGGCAACATCGACATCTGCGCGCGCGATTCGACCTGGAACACGCCCATGCTGTCACCGTTGCAAAGCATGTCGTAGGTGGCCGCGTCCTCGGGCGGAATGTCCTGCAGCTCGAACGTCTCGCTGCGCTTCTCGGAAATCATGTCAAGGGCGCGGCGGACCATCGAGAGCATGCCGAGCGCAAGCACGTCGATCTTCAGAATCTGGAGCGCTTCGATGTCATTCTTGTCCCACTGGATGATCGTGCGGTCCTCCATCGCGGCGTTCTCGACCGGCACGAGTCGCGTGAGCTTGCCGCGGCTGATCACGAAGCCGCCGGAGTGCTGCGACAGGTGCCTTGGGTAACCGAGCAGCTGCGCGGCAAACGCGGCCCACTGCTGGTTGAGCGGCGCTTCGGGAGCGAGCCCGACCTCAGCGAAGCGCTGCAGCAGATCCTCGCGCGAGTCGAACCAATGGTGACTTTTAGCGACCCGGTCGACAATCGCCGGATCGACGCCAAGCGCCTTGCCGGCTTCGCGCAGTGCGCTGCGCGGCCGGTAGGTGGTGACGGCCGCCGTCAGCGCCGCGCGCGTGCGCCCATACTTCCGGTAGATGTATTGCATCACTTCTTCACGTCGCTGATGCTCGAAGTCGACGTCGATGTCAGGCGGCTCGTTGCGCTCCTTGCTGATGAACCGTTCGAACAGCATTGACTGTCGGGACGGATCGACCTCCGTCACGCCAAGGCAATAGCAGACCGACGAGTTCGCCGCCGACCCGCGGCCCTGACACAAGATGCCTTGCTGACGCGCGAATTGCACAATGTCGTACACGGTCAGGAAGTACGCCTCGTAGTTCAGGTCCGCGATCAGTTGCAGCTCGTGCTCGATCTGTGCCTGCACATCGACCGGGATGCCGGCCGGGAAGCGACGGCGCGCGCCAATGTAGGTCTGTTCGCGCAGATACGTCGCCGGATTGTAGCCGGTCGGCACTACTTCGTCCGGGTACTCGTATTTCAGGTCATCGAGCGAGAACGTGCAACGCCGCGCGACGCGCACGCTCTCCTCGAGCGCACCCGCCGGATAGAGATTCGCGAGGCGCAGACGTGATCGCAGGTGGCGCTCGGCGTTTGGCGCGAGTTCGTAACCGCACTCGGACACGGGCCGGCCGAGCCGGATCGCCGTCAGCACGTCCTGCAGCGGCTTGCGCGAGCGCACATGCATCAGCGGCCAGCTCGTGGCCACCACCGCCACACCGTGGCGCGCGGCAACGCGCTCGACCAAGCCGCGATGAATGTCGTCCATCGCGCGTGCATGCAGCGTGAGCGCGACCCACGCGCGCTCGCCGAATACGCGGGCGAACCATTCGACCTGGGCGTCGAGTCGGCGCTCGTTGGCAGGGAAGTCCGGCGACAGGATCACGATGCAGTCGGGCAGGCCGCGCAGGTGCATGTAGGGTGCTTCAGGGTGCTCGAGATCGAGCGGTGCCAGCCGGTACGTGCCTTTCTTGCCGCGCATGCGGCCGAGCGAAACGAGCTCGCAGAGGTTGCCGTAGCCGTCGCGGTTCATCGCGAGCGCAGTGAACGCCAGTGCCGGCGAGCCGTCGGCGGACGTCAGCCGAAAGTGCGAGCCGATGATCAGAGGCAAGCCAGCCGACTTCGCCTCCACGTGCGCGCGCACGACGCCGGCGAGCGAGCACTCGTCGGTGATCGCGATCGCGCTGTAGCCAAGTTGCGCGGCGCGTGCGACGTATTCCTCGGCGCGCGACGCGCCGTGCAGGAACGAAAAATCACTGGCGACCTGCAATTCCGCGTAGGCGGGCAGGGCGCCGTAGCTCGCGGCGCTCATGGCAGATCAACCGAACAGGCCGTGCAGGAAAAAGCGCGGTTCGCTGTCGTCGCTGGCTGTCGGCCGCTCCTTGAAGACCCAGTAGCAGATGCCGTTGTCGTCTTCCGCGACAAAGTAGTCGCGCGTGACGGTTTGGCCGTCCTGCCAGCCGCCCTCGATGCGCTCGCCCGGCGACACCATGCGCAGCGGTGTGCCGTAGAACGGACGATGCTGACGGGTGAGCAGTGGGACAGGCTTCTCGAGCAGCCACGCCGGGCGTGGCAGATCCGCCGGCAGCGGAGTGGCCTTTGGCGCGTCGCGCAGCGGTACCCATCGGGCAGCCGCTTCTGGACGGTAGTCGGCTATGGGAGCCGGGACGAGCACGTTTTCCGCGCCGAGACGCGCGGTCAGCAGCTCGAGCAACCGCGCTTGATCCTGCGGCGTGCCGCCTGGCTCCGGAAACAGTGAGTCGCTCGGCGCGGCCGCCTCTTGCACGCGGCGTGCGATGAGGCGCACGGCGATCACGGGCGCGACGAGCCCGACGTGCGCGAGTCGCTCCTTGACGAGCCGCGTCAGGTGTTCCTCGAAGCGGGTTGGGGCACCCAGCGCGATTTCGATATCGGTCGGCGCGATCGCGTCTCGGCCGCGCTCGTGCTCGAGCAGCAGCGCGAACGCCGCGACGTCCAGTTGCTTCGCGGTGAGCCAACCGGTCATCTGCAGGATGAGCCGCCGCGCGACGAAGAGCAGCGCCTCGGCGTGTTCGACCCGGTCCATCAATTCGACACGCGCGTCGAAGGTCGGCGGCATCTCGAGCCATTCGTAGGCGGCCGGCGCGGTGCCGGTAACCTGGTCGAGCCAGTCGAGCAGCGGCACACCGCAACGCTTTTTCAGGCCGGCGCGCGGCAGGCGCTGCAGATCCGCAAGGGTTTCACAGCCGAGTTCATCGAACCACATTGCATGCCGACGTGCGTCGGGTGCGACCGCAAGTGGCACGCGCGCGAGCGCGCGGCGCAGCGAGCAGGCAGACAGCGCAAGACCACCGCGGAGGCCTCGGGCGACCACCCACGCGGCCGGGCCCGTCGACGCGACGGATATAGCCGCGAAGACGCCGAACGACGCGACGACATCGCGCACGCGCTGGCGCAGCGCGCGGATGCCGTGGAACAGCCGCAGCGAGGCTGTCACGTCGAGCAGCACAACGGCCTCGTCAGCGTCAACGACGCTGGGGGTGAACTGCAGAAGCGCGTACGCGACGCCGAGCGTGAGCTCGCGTTCGCGCGCGACATCGCGCTCGCGGATTTGCGCGTCCGGCGCGAGTGACAGCACGCCACCGCGGCGCATGCCGGCGACGACACCCAGCGCATGCGCCGCGCGATCAAGCGCCACGACACGGCCGCTCTCGAGCACGACGAGACCACGCGCATCGTCAGGCGATGGCGCCGGCGATCGTGGCCGGAACGCTTCGAGGTTGAGGTGCGGCAGATGCACGCCGATCCAGACTTGCATGGCGGTTCAACAAAATCGGCGAGGGAGACAACGGGACGAACAGCGGCGTATCGCGTTGCGGCCCGCGACGCTTCACGAACGTGACGACGACGCCGTCACGCTTCGGAGCAAGCGCGAGCCTCAACGGCGCCGGCGACGCGTCGCGCGCGGCGGCCGCCGGTCGGAACAGGAAGAACAATGCGGATCCGCTCTGCGCGGCCAGATTGAGGCGGCGCAGGGCGTCCGCACGCACGGCCGACTGCCAGAGCAACACGGCGGCACACGTGCCGGCGCGCAACACCTGCTCGGCTGCCCACAGAGCGTCGGCCGTGCGCGGTGCCGGCAGCGTGATGAACCCAGACGGATCGACGCCCCAGTACGCGAGCGCGAGCGGCTGCAGCGCGTGCGGTGGCTGGACGAGCACAACCGGCCGACCTGCCGCGCGCACGAGTACTGGCGCCAGCAGCCGGAGTTCGCCGATACCGGGCTGCTGAGCGAGCAGCTCGACCAGCGCGCCCGCCGGCCAGCCCCCGCCCGGCAGCTCAACCGTCAGCTCCGGATGGCCCGTGTCGACGCCGCGGAAGCTCGAGCGCGCCAGTTGCGAGGCGCGCCAGAGCGATGGGTGGATTCGCTCGGGGTGGGCAAGGGCGGGTTGCATGGGCGAAATGTACGAACACTGTATAAATATACAGTTATTCTAGCCTACGCAGACCGGATAGGCGAGCGCCGCCCGGATGACAAAACGGGGCCGAATCGTATAATCGCGCCCAAACGGACCAAAACGGCGAAAGCGGCACGGAAACCGTGAGCTTTCGCGGCGAATACGGGACGCGACGGCGCTATTCTGGATCGGCCTACCGCGCGATCCAGCGC
The DNA here is from genome assembly GCF_017104785.1 of Burkholderia sp. Ac-20353. Classification (NCBI taxonomy): domain Bacteria; kingdom Pseudomonadati; phylum Pseudomonadota; class Betaproteobacteria; order Burkholderiales; family Burkholderiaceae; genus Burkholderia; species Burkholderia sp. Ac-20353. The sequence goes on from NZ_JAAGPL010000003.1 coordinate 52,041, forward strand.
ATCGAAAGTCTCATTCTTCGACGGTCTCCCAATCGCCGTCGCTTTCTTCCCCAATCCCTTTCCACCCCCTGCATGCGGGCCTTGCTTCCGCATGGAGGCGGCACGCGCAGCACTGGAGTACCTATGCCATCCGCTTTCTTCGCTACCTCGCCAGGCCACTCGCGGGCTGCGACCGTGAGTCCGAGCCAATGGCGCCCGGACTTCGCCCGAATCCGCGGACACGTCGCGAACGCGATCGCCGACCAGATCGAGGATGCCATTCGTTCTGGCGTTTTCAAGCCTGGCGACAAGCTGCCGACCCAACAAGCAATTGCCGACTCGCTCGGCTTCCATTTGAACACCATCTACGCCGCGTTCAAGGAACTCACTCGGCGAGGATTGACCCACGGTTTCGCCCGTCGCGGCACATTCGTGCTCGACATCGAGACGGCCTGACGCTATCGATCGCCGGCCTGCTGCATGCAGGCCGAGATCCCACTCAACCCTTGCGGGCACGCCCGCAAGGGCCTGCTCGCATATTCGAGCCGGTCAAGGATGGCGAACAGACCATGTTGCGGGTCAGAGAGACTGCGCCGGCATACTGAGCCGACGCCGATAAGCGTCGGTGGTGCCACCCACCGCTCCCACACCTCCAGCGTCAGTTCCAGGCTCCGTTGGTATGTCGAGGCGGACCATGCCTGTATGACAGGGGTGGGGATCCGAATCAGGTTCTGCGGTGTCTGGGCTTCACGGGAGCGCACGAGCGCGTTTTGCCATGCGTAGTAGACGCGCAGCGTACCTTCGCACCGGTCGGCGGAAATGACCCGTTGGTTGAAGGCTGCACTATCGCGCACGCGCCCGTCAGAAGGCGACCAATACCGTCTATCTCTTGCCGTGTGAAAAGCACGGCAACGCGTCTGTCATCGCCGCGCAAGCGGCTTATTTCAACCACTGGGCGACCCGATCGGGCCGCCCATATTTATTCTGGAACCCTTATGGAATCCCAACACGACACCACTTCCGGCACGGTGCAGGTTCGACGCCGCATCGACTTGGATTTCTGGTCGGACCTCGACCCCGAGGTCGCGGACCTTGACGCGGAATCGCACGTTGGCCAAGCCGTATTCGGCCTTCTCGTCCATCTGCAGAGCGTCGCCAACACGCAAGCGGTACTCGAGTCTGAGCTTGTCGATCTGCTCAAGCAAATTGGAATACGCCAATCCAGTATCTGGCTGTTTGGTTGATGGGCGCGTTCGTTCGATCACCCCCCAAGCACGCCGGGAAACCCAACGGGAAGGGAGTTCCGGCTTTGATGAGGATCACAGATGAGACGCAAAAGAAAGAAACCCCTAGCCCAGCTTCGGCCACCTGGCATCCGCGTGGACGAGGTCGGGAAGGTCATCGGCCACGCAAAGGCCACCCTTCGCAGTCTCTGCCACTTCGACGACGATTCCGTAATTGACCTTGTACTGGAGTGCGCCAGCACCCTGTCGATCACGCTCTCTGAGACCGAAGAAGAGTGGGTCGTGTTCAGACTGCTTGGCCGGCCTCGGATTATCGATTCCGACTACGTCCAACCATGGTGGTGACCGCTGTTACCCCACCCAGCTGGCAACCCACATCAATGACTTGAAATCACGCCCACAGCGCACCCCTTCACGGGGTCGCCGTGGGCTTTTTCATTTCGGCGCGTGTGGTTCCCGACAACGAAGGCGGTCCCGCAGCATCCGCCTTACCTTCGGCAGTTATGCAGTATGATTTTCGACGTCGCCCGTACGAAAGGAGCAGGACGTGTGCACCAACTACGTCGCAACGCAGCGAAGCCGATATGCGAAGCACTTCGGTATCGAGCCGCCCGCCGGCGACTGGCCCGAAGAGATCTACCGTGACTACGTTGCCCCATTCATCCGTCGCGGCTCGGACGGCGGCCGCGAGTCGCTACTTGGCACCTTTGGGATGGTGCCGCGCCAACGCATTCCGGATCATGTACGCGATTACGACACTATGAACGCGCGTGCCGAGACGGTCGGCAAGCTGCGCAGTTTCGCGAAGCCGTGGGCTGCCTGCCAACTCGGTCTCGTGACAGCCCAAGCCGTTTTCGAACCGCGCTATCCCGCGCTCCCGGATCTCGACGTACCGAACCGCGACGAGGTCATCAAGGTGGTCTTGAAGCAAAAGTCGGAGCGGTGGGGCGTCAGTGTTGCATCTGGCGATCCATTCGCCGTTGCGGGCGTGTGGCTCGCATGGGAAGAACCCGACGGTGGCGAATCCTACTCGTTCACGATGATCACAGTGAATGCGGACGAGCACTTGCTCCTGCGCCAGTTTCACAAACATCTCGATCGTGACGGCAAGCCGAACGAGAAGCGTGGCGTCGTGATCCTTCGGCCCGACCAATACGACGACTGGTTGAACTGCCGAGATCCGGAAATCGCGCGAACGTTCTTGTCGTTGCTGCCGGCCGACGCATTGTCAATGGAGGCGGCGCCGAGGACAACGAAAACCAGACGGGCTACCGCATCGGCCGATCCGAGCAACGGCACATTGTTCTGAACGGGGGTCAGTCGGCGTGACGGCCGCTCGACCGCCGTCACTCGACCTTTTCGGGCCACCACGGTTTTGCGCTGCGGTCGATCAGGTAGTCCTCCAGATTCCTCCCTTCGAGCCATTTCGGGCGCGGGCCGAAGCCGGACCATTCTTTGCCTGACGACGGGTCATAGTATTTTGCTGGTGCCCGCCGCTTGGGTGCTTTCGCGAATCCCGCTGCGCGCAGCAATTCCTCTTGCGTAATGCCGTATCGCGCAACGTGCTCCTGAACCGCCGCCAAATATGCCTTTTTCTCGTCGTTCTTGGCGTCCGCCAAACGGATATTCAATTCGTGCAACTGCGCCTGAAGATGGTGGAGTTCGGTGGTCACGGTCGATTGTCGAGCAGGTCGAAAAGAGAAATGAGATGGTAGCGGATAGTCGACGCGAATCCGAATTTTCCGAGGTTGCCTTATAGGACGGTGTGTTAGCCTTGAAAAAGAGCCCTTGCGGTTTTCTCTCTGAACGATCCCGATTTCCATCCCGTTCAGAGAGACATCATGCCCAACGCCACAAAGCGAGCCGCCGTCCTGTCGCCCGGCCAGATCCGTCATCTGCTTCGCGTCACTGAAGCGACAAGCAGGCATCGAGAGCGCGATGCCGTGATCCTGCTGCTTGGACTGAGTGTCGGCATGCGGATCACCGAGGTCGCGCAAATCACGGTGGCCGACGTCATGTTTCGCAGTGGCGTGCTCCGCACGGAAGTCTCCCTTCGAGCGGCAATTACCAAGGGCTGTCGCCGGCGCGCCGTATATTTCTCGGCCCGCAAACTGGTCGACGCGATCGAGCGATATCTGGAGTTCCGAGTCGCGCACGATCTGGGCACCACTCTCGACAGGTCTCACTTTCGGGGACTGATCCCTGACCTTCCGCTGATCCTCAGTCGCAAGGGCTATCCGTATGCGCTGAATCGCAAAATGCGCATTGCAGCCGACGGCGAGCAAATTGACTACTGGGCAGCGGACTCCCTTCAAGCGTATGTGACGGGCCTCTACAAAGGGGCGGGGCTCAAGGCTTCCAGCCACAGCGGCCGCCGCACGTTCGCGACCCGGTTGCTCGGACGTGGTGCGACGATTGAGCAGGTGCAGATGTTGCTAGGTCATGAATCGATTGATGACACCCGGCGCTATATCGACGTGGACAAAGAGGTTCTCTGCCGCATCTTGGAGGACGCGATTTGACTGCTGGGTCGTGTCCGGCTGCCGCGCGAATGCCTCTGGCATTCGTCTCACTGGACCCATTCAGGATCGGCCTCGCCTCGCCGATAAATTGACGTGCATGCAGAGCGCTTCACCCTCGAACGACGTATATCCAAAGTAGATACATTTTTCTTGACGTCTTGCAGCGCTGTTTCTACAATGGATCAACATTCGGAGAGACGCGATGGAACTCAAAATTCAGAAATGGGGCAACAGTGCGGCGGTTCGCCTGCCCACCGTGTTGCTTGAGCAGATGCACGCCTCGGTCGGCGGCTCCCTCAACGCGGACGTGCGCCCGGATGGCGTATTGCTGACCCCTGCTCGCCGCAAGTACGCACTGGACGATCTGGTCGCTCAGTGTGACGCAAAGGCGCCATTCCCGGCGGACATGGCTGTATGGGGTGAGGTCAAGCCGGTAGGTCGTGAAGCATGGTGAGGCGGGTCAAGTTCGATCGGGGCGACATTGTGCGCGTGAACCTGAACCCGACCGTCGGGCGCGAGCAGCAGGGTGATTTTCGTCCCGCGCTTGTGCTGTCTCCCGCCGCGTTCAATGCATTGGGGGTGGCGCTCGTTGCGCCGATCACGCAGGGCGGGGAGTTTGCGCGCTTCGCAGGATTCGCCGTACCGCTCTCAGGCTCGGGCACCGAGACGCAGGGCGTGGCCTTGGTGAACATGGTTCGTATGCTCGATCTGGAAGCGCGTGGCGCGCGCAAGATCGAACGGGCACCGGCCGAGGTGGTTGAAGATGCGCTGGCTCGGCTTCAAACGATAATCGAGTAGGGAAACGCGTTGACCAACAACACCGCGACAACAACCCGAGCATAGCTGAGCGCGGGAGCTTGTCAGGTCGGTGGCATGCTGAGGCATGCCCTGGCGCCCCTGGGTGGTGGGGAGGCGGGGGGCCATCTCGAGACGTCACAGTCACGCTTTCAGTGCGAGACGGTCAGGTGACAGGGGAACTCGCGGACGCGAGCCCCAGTTACTCCTTCTCGGCACAGCTGAGTGGAACGGCTTCGAACTCGACGGCAGAAGTAAGCAGTACCGTTGGCTCGCGACATAAAATGAGCCTGTCTTCCGACGGAAACACGCTAACCGACAACTGGTGCAATAAGGACGGCGGATGCTCTACGTGCGTCATGCAACGTAACTGACGGATGGGCATTTGGTAAGGGTCGCGCCGTGAAATTTCCAAAAGGCGATCTTGAGCTACTGACGCGACGACACGTCGAGAAGCCGCGGAACGTGCGAGGTACAAATGGCTCGACGCTCAGCAGAAATTTTGAAGAGCAATGAAGAATATCTAGGAAAACGCCGGCGTGGGTGGCGCAAGGGGAAAGACCTGATGGGTGGCCGTCAAGAACAAGTACGCGCAGCGGTGGCTCGGGCCATTTGCGCCGCCTGTGGAGAGGAGCCGGAGCGTCCAGGCGACGCGCGTGGGAACGCGTTCCGCTGGCAGGATTACGAGCAAACAGCCGAGGCTGTAGTGTTCGAGCTACAGGCGGCTGAGGCGGGCGAGCCGGGACGGAGCGCGGTGCCGCATCTGGCTACCATCATCGCGCTATCCTGCGACGACGGTCCGGATTTGGCGTGGAGGTATGAGCACGCGGCCGGAAACGCCTTGCGCGCTTACTTCGCGGCGAGATAGGAAAACCACACAACAGAACTGAGAGGACCACACCATGCAAAACCAAACTTTCAGCGACCGGCCGTCGCTCGGTCGACACCTGAGTATCCGCGGCATCCTGGGTTTGGGCGTGCTTGGTTGCATTGTAAGCGCGATCGTTTATGGAATCGCAAGTGGCGCGCGGTTCGTAGCCGGCGCTCTGCCGACCTGGGCACTTGCGGTTTGTGCCGGAGACTTCGCCGTGATCTTGTTCACGACCATTCGCATCGGGAAGGGCCGGCTCGGCTGGGCATCTGTTGCGCTGGGTCTTGTGATGTTGCTGACACTCGGTGCGACCGACTATGTCGTCAATGTCCCGAGCGTCACGCAGACCAACTCGCAGCTGCGCGGGATGTTCACCTTCTCAAATGTAGTCGAGGCGTTTTCATGGGTCCTGTTCGGAGCAGCGATGATTGCTGCGATTTTCGGAACCTGTGCATATGTGGAGTGGATGCGCGGTCGCGGTGCGTCGGCGCGAAACCGATGACGGGCGCAGTTCGAAACGCGTGAGTAAAACGACGGAAAATGGTGCCGTCACTGCAAGAACGGAACGGTTCGATAGGGGGACGAGAGCGTGACGAAACCTCACAGCATTGACGTGTCCTCGATGGGAGATACCTTGTGGGTAACTGCACACGACGGATCGTGCGTGGGCCGCTTTAGCAAGCGATTTGGGATCGATGTGCACCGAACCGTGACGGAGCAGTTAGCGGGCGGCGATCAGTGCCTGCATTGCACGCATGAGCCGGCCGGAGAGGCGGAGTGGCAAGAGTTTCGGGAGGCTGTTCTCCAACACCACGGGATTGATGTCCCGGTCGACGCGATCGATTTTTGAAGACGGAAAGCTTCCATGAGCCTCGTCGTGAAGAAAGTTGCACGAAGCAAAATGTCAGCGCATCAACTTGTACATTTCGCTGACGCCCCTATCGGTGAAGTGTGGCGCGAACAGGTCTCAGTGGTTGTGAGCAAGCTCACGGAGCCACGGCGCATGGCTACAAAGTGGCGTTGGTTCGCAAAGCAGGCCGGCAGCTCCGTAACACTTGGTCGGGGTACGCGCGCGGCGATGCTGCTCGGCCCAGGCTTCAAGGGAAAGGATGAGGCGATTTCAGTGCTTCTTGAAGCCTGCGGTCTCAATCGGGATTAGGGTAGGAAAACTGGCACGCAAGGACCCCGAACGTCAGCCGGTAGCTGGCATGGTGGACGAAATGGACGAGCAAAAATTCAACGCACTGCTGGACGGACAAGTTCCCTCGATTGATGACTATGCCGAGTTCGTGGCCATCGTCGAGAAGCTTCCGATCGAACTTCTCTGGGCTATCTTGACAAAGGCTCCGGTTTTGAACGGCATTCTTCGGACGGTGGTGAGCAAGACGCTGCAAGAAAAAATCGCGCGGAAGAACGTCGATGATTCCCTTGATGCGATCGTGACAGGAATGCGCGGCCGCCTCGGATAGGAAAATCACCGTTAGGGAATTCCCAGGAAGAGGCAATGATGTTCTCATTGCTCATGAGGACATCAGAGCAGAACGCTATCTCAGAAATGACATCCAGAGCGCGTTCACCGTCTACAGAAGAGATGATGGTGCGCCCATAGCGCAGCGCGAATGGAAAGATGCCGACCTGACAAGAGGTGAGGCCAAAGCACTTTTCGAGTATATGGATCAGGTAACGCGACAATACCTAGGAACCACTTTTGAAGCTGCCCTAGCCGCGCATCGCAAACACGAAGGAAACAAAGGACGCTAACATCGGAAAGCGAGGAACAATGGACAAGGCTGATCTCATCGCGGCACTGCAAGTTGCACAGGCCGCCGGTTGCCAGTTCGTCGTCGGCGTGCCGTCACTTGGCGGCAGCTCGACGGTGGCCTTGACGCCAGAGCAAGCGTTTCTGCTCACCACGGACAAGCAAGCATTGTTCGCGGACGTGATGGGCCTAACCAAGCCCGAGTACATCGAATGGCACGAGTCGCAAGGTTCGGTTTATTGCTCTGCCCGCACAAAGCAGGGCAAGCAGTGTCGAAATACCATCGTCGGCGCGACCTGGTTGCAGCCGGATGAGTGGAAGGCGCAGCGCGCGGTGGGCGGCTATTGTGCTGCCCACGGAGCGTAGGAAACCGAGATGGCGCGCTACTACGTTACACATGAAGGCCCCTACGATCACCCGCCATTCTCAAGAAGCGGCTGCTACCGCATATGGTCCGAAGGCACGCTGGAACCGATACGAGAGATTCACTGGTTCGAAACGCATGGCGCCCCGCTTGTCGACGCAGGGGGGACGTTGTCCGAGCTCCAGGCGCGTGAGCAGGCGTACTCGGTCATGCGCTCTTTTGATGATCCCATTCAGACAGCCGAGGCATATCGGCGGCGCAAATGAGTCGACGAGAACACATACCGGAAAACGACTCATGGATCGCGAAGAGAGCGAGATCGAGCTGACAATCGGTTCGTAAGCCGGGTCAGCTTCGCAGATAAGCTGACCCCATCGCCAACACACTAATTGAGAATTTCGACGATGACCAGAGAAGAGGATGTCGATTGGAAGTTGCGGCTCCTAGGCGTATCCGGGATCTTGCGAGGGAAGGAGATGAAGCACAACCCGCTGTTCGAACTATTCGAGTTCGATGGCGGAAAACTGTGCCCCAGGGTCACGTGCGGTGAGATTTCGTTTAACTTCGCGAACGGCCCCGAGATGAATGCCGCGGCGCTCTATCCTGAAAAGACAGTTGTTGTCTTTCGCGGAATGATGGAGGCAATTTTCAAAATTTCGGCACGGCTAGTGGGCCGAGGTGCTTTCCCACTGATCGGCAGTCTCCCAGGCCAAAGTTGGACACCAGACTACGCCCTGCTGTTTCGTACACCGAGCGAAACACTCGCATCTTTAGAGCCGTTTGAGAACGACGTAGGCCAATTCCCGTGGCTATTGTCTCCCGAGAGGTTGGCGTTGTTCATGTTCATCTCGAATACGATGTTTCGATTCATTGTGTTTCATGAGTTGGGGCATTTTTTTCACGAGCACGGCGGCCCAAAGCAAGCAGAGCACGTTATGGACTTTGACGAGATGGCGGCTCCATCCAGTTTAGGTGACATCGATCAACAAGCTAAGGAGTTGCTTGCTGACACATACGCATTCCAACGACTGATGCACTTCCAGCGAGAGCATCTTCTGACTCCGTATGCCGATCCAGTCCGGACGCTACTAGCCTCCCATTTCGCAGGGTCTGACGAAGATCTCGCGATCTTTGTCGGTACGATTGTCTACATCTACTTTCAGATGACCGAGGTGCCAGGCGATCGCGAACGTGATCCGGCGACGTGGAAGCATCCACCCGCTCCGTTCCGATTAAAAACCATCTTCGCCACTACCCTTGAGTATGGTGTACTCGACATCCCGCCAAACGCCGTTACCCGCATTCTGCAGGCCACGATTCTCCGCAGCCAAGCGCTCATTACCACGATGCTCGACCAACATGCTACCGACGAGTGGTTGGGCTCGATGAGCGCCCCTAAGTTTGGCGTGCATTACGAGCGGCTCCTCGAAGCAATGCCGCTCTGGTGTACGAAAGACGCCGATCGTTGGGACGAAACGTCATCGGCGGCTAGCGAATGAAACTAGAAAGTGCTGGCGGGGCCGGCACCACGGAAACTAGGGGAAAAGCATGGCCCGACTTTATGCAGATGGTAAGTCGAAGAAGCTGATTGCTGTGGTCACTGAATCGTGGAGCTATCACGTGATAGCTCGTCACGGGATGGAAGTTGATTGGCTCGTGAACGAGCGCTGCGACATGCTGGTTATCGAAGGGTATGTTGACCTCGAAGCGGCTGCCGAGGCCATGCAGCGCGAGGGCGGTAACGATTTTCCAGCACCACGTCACGCCTGGATGCGTTACATGCGAGCGCCCGAGGGTGAACTCGACGAAGGCGGGGATCGCAACGGGTGGCGAGGGGAGTGCCAGCGCGGCGATAGAGGCGCGGAACCGGTGACTATCTCCGTTCGAAACACGTGACCGAGACCAAGGAAAACAGTCAATGTCACGCAAGCGCCTGACGCATCTCACTGTAGGATGTCATGTGCTGCAGGCACGATCGATATCGGAGTGCTCAGCTGCCTTTGCTAACAAGGCAAGGCTTGGCTGCCTGACCTGCACATCGCTGTACGCGGTGCGCGCTAAATCCTAGGGAAAACTGGAGTCGGCAGATGATAACAAAGCTACTGGCGCTGGCCCTCTTGTGCTTCGCTTCCGCCGCGGCCATCGCCCAAGGGAACAACTGCGATTGCCAGCAAATAGTCGGTACGTGTCAGGCGTCAATCTCCGTGGCGCCGACGAGTAGCACATCAGGATCCTATGGCGCGGATCTTATGATCCAGTCCACGGCTCCAGTTTGTAGCAAGGTGGATTACTACGTCGATAACACACCGTACTTCACGATTCTCAGCCAGGGGAATAAAGGTGACGACCGAGTATTCGGACAAAAGCCAATCACACGTCGTTCAATCTCAGAGATCCAATGCAGGATTTGCCAACGCGTTGACCAACAACACCGCGACAACGACCCGAGCATAGCTGAGCGCAGGAGCTTGTCAGGTCGGTGGCACGGTGAGTCATGCCCTGGCGCCCCTGGGTGGTGGGGAGGTGGGGGGCCACCTCAAGACGTCACAGTCTCTCTTTCGGTGCGAAACGGTCAGGTGACAGGGGAACTCGCGGACGCCAGCCCCAGTTACTCCTTCTCGGCACAGCTAAATGGAACCGCTTCGAACTCGACGGCAGAAGTAAGCAGTACCGTTGGTTCGCGACATAAAATGAGTCTGTCGCCCGACGGAAATACGCTAACCGACAACTGGTGCAATAAGGACGGCGGATGCTCTACGTGCGTCATGCAACGTAACTGACGGGTTGGCATTGGGTAAGGGTTGCGCCGTGAAATTTCCAAAAGGCGATCTTGAGCTGCTGGCGCGGGTCTCGCGACAGCTCGGTGCTACCGGCTCGACGACACGCCGAGAAGCCGCGGAACGTGCGAGGTACAAATGGCTTGACGCTCAGCAGAAATTTTGAAGGGCGATGAGGAATATCTAGGAAAACACGATGCGCGCGAAAGATCGCTTGCTGGCGAAATACCTGTTAACGAAAAATAAAGTTGTATAGTGGGTTCGCTGATTTCACTGCGATTTTTCGATTCCAACGGCGGCGCTTAGGGACGGTTGTATAGCGATGCCATTGATTTATAAGTAAAAAGTCGCAAAAAATGGTGTGCGAGCTTGCGAATTATCCGCGAGCACACCAAGGTCTGCGCGGCTCACGGCGGTACCACAAGGGCAGGGGCGATTACGCGTCGCATGTGATGAACCGCTGCAGTCCTGCCCAGGCAGCAGCGTATCGCTGTCCCGGTATCCACGCGAGCTAGCGATCATTAGAGGGTGTGATTTTCGGCAATTCGCACCGATCAGCGGTGGTGGAACCCTCACGCCTAGTATGCCGAGCGTCCGACTCACGTCAAGGCCTGTAACGCCGGAAGTGCTGCTTGTGTTCGGCTTTCGCCGGAGCCAGCCCAGATGGCCAAATCTTCCGCCTCCAGAAGCAACCCACGACCTTCACTGACTAGGGGGCCGAGGTGGCAGAGGGATGCGCGACAGCGATGGGCGAAATTTGATAATAGAAAACCCACTCGGAATAACTACTCTTGCCGGCAAAGGCTTCGAACGGCTCGGGAAATCCGGCGGTCTTGATCGGTCGCCGGGAGGAGGCGCTACTTATCCGTAAGCGGCCAGCCAACCCGTCTTGAGTTTGGCCGAGACGCTTGGGAGTATCGTGTCCACTAAACGAATAAGCGGACACGTGAACACTATCGAATCGGAATCACTCCCGGAGCGTCGTCGGCGGCGACGCTACAGCGAGGAGTTCAAGGCGCAGGTGGTTGCGGCCTGCCAGGGAATCGGCGTATCGGTGGCGGCGGTCGCACTGGAACACAGGCTCAACGCGAATCTGCTGCGGCGCTGGATCGATCAGGCGGAAGGTCGACTTCCCAAGAGGCCGTTGGGCCGTCCACCGGCCACTCCACCGTCACTGCCAGCCTTTGTGCCGTTGGCATTGGGAACGCCGAGTCCGCATTCGCCGGAGATCCGCATCGAGGTGCGCCGGGGAGATCAGTCGATCACGGTGAGTTGGCCGGTGTCCGAGGCAACCCAGTGCGCCGCCTGGCTGCGTGAGTGGCTGCGGTGATCCGTGTCGACGAGATCTGGCTGGCGGTCGATCCACTGGACATGCGTGCCGGTTTCGATACGGCCTTGGCGCGCGTGGTCAAGGTGTTCGGCGCCGCTCACCCACACCATGCCTATTTGTTCGCCAATCGGCGCGCCAACCGCATGAAGGTCCTAATTCACGACGGGATTGGCATCTGGCTGGCCGCGCGACGCCTGAACCAGGGGCAGTTCGCCTGGCCTCACCTCGGCAGCGAACCCAAGCAGCGTGCCTTGACGCACGAACAGCTCGCCGGCCTGGTGCTGGGCTTGCCGTGGCAACGCATCGGCGAGGACGGCGTGATCCGCGTCGTCTGAGTCCGGGGAGACGTAAACAGTTGCGCTTCCGCCGTCTGCAGGGTTCTGGCAGACTGGCCTGCATGAACTTGCCTGCCGACCTCGACGCACTCAGCCCGGAACAGTTACGCGCCCTGACAGCGCGACTGATAGCCGAGGTCGAGGCGAAGGACCAGAAGATCAAGGAGAAGGAGCGGGAAGCGAGTGAACGAGACCGGGAACTACGCTACCGGCAGACCCGTATCGATCAACTCACCCACGAGGTCTCAGTCCTCAAGCGCCAGCAGTTCGGCCGGCGCAGCGAACAGCTCAACAGTGAGCAGATGAACCTGCTCGACGAGGCCATCGATGGCGACCTGGTTGCTATCGAGATGGAGCTCGAGCAGCTTGAGCCGACACGAGTTGATCGGCAACGCGAGCAGCCGAAACGCGTACCGCTGCCGCTGCAACTGCCACGCACCGACATCCATCACGAACCAGATAGCACGACGTGCCAGTGCGGTTGCGAACGCGTGCGCATCGGCGAGGACGTGAGCGAGAAGCTGGACTACACGCCGGGCGTGTTCACGGTGGAGCGGCATATCCGCGGCAAGTGGGTGTGCAAGGCATGCGAGACGCTGATCCAGGCGCCGGTTCCACCGCATGTGATCGACAAGGGCGTGCCCACTGCCGGGTTGCTCGCGCAGGTGCTGGTCGCCAAGTACGGCGACCACTTGCCTCTGTATCGCCAGGAACAGATCTTTGGCCGTGCGGGACTGGCTATCCCGAGATCCACGCTCGGTGCCTGGGTGGGCCGGTGTGGCGTGCAGTTGCAGCCGTTGGTCGACGCACTCCGCCAGGCTATCCTGCAACAGGGAGTGCTGCACGCGGACGAGACGCCCGTGCAGATGCTCAGCCCCGGCAAGGGCAAGACGCACCGGGCATACCTGTGGGCGTATACGCCGACCCACTTCAGCGACCTGCGCGCAGTGGTCTACGACTTCGCCGAGAGCCGCGCCGGTGCGCACGCTCGCACGTTCCTGAAGGGCTGGCACGGCAAGCTGGTGTGCGATGACTACAGCGGGTACAAGGCCTCGTTCCAGCACGGCATTACCGAGATCGGATGCGCAGCCCATGCCCGACGCAAGTTCTTCGAATTGCATGCCAATCACAGCAGCCAGATTGCCGGGCAGGCCCTGTCGTTCTATACCGCGCTCTACGACATCGAACGCGAGGCCGCGGCATTGAATGCCGACGAACGGCAGCGGCTTCGCCAGCGCCAGGCCAAACCGGTGTGCGATGCGCTCCATGAATGGCTGGTGACGCATCGCAAACCCGTTGCGGAGGGCTCGGCGATTGCGAAGGCGCTGGACTACAGCCTGAAACGTTGGGAAGCACTCACGCGCTATCTCGATGACGGGAACGTGCCGATCGGCATAACTGGGTCGAAAACCAGATCCGTCCGTGGGCAGTCGGACGGTCCAATTGGCTGTTCGCCGGGTCGTTGCGCGCGGGTCAGCGCGCGGCCGCCATCATGAGCTTGATCCGCTCAGCGCAACTGAACGGGCTCGATCCGCTCGCCTATCTGAAAGACGTCCTGACACGCTTGCCGACCCACAAGGCCAGCGACATCGACGCGCTGCTGCCGCATCGCTGGCAGCCTCTCTCGACCGCCGCCTAAACTCGGTCGTCAAGACGTATTGGCTGGCCGCTTACACTTATCCCCATGATTTCGCCACCCGGCGCCACGACCAGTAACCAGTCTGGTCGTCCGGTAATTGGATCGGGGTAGATGTGGCGTAGATGACGAACGACAGTTGGAAAACGCGGGTCTTTCAGCAATGCCTGAAGTGACAAGGGGTACGGATTGCCGCCGCGAGGCGTGGCTTCGTAGTAGCTCTTCAGGGCCGAACGATACTGCGCGCCCACAAATAGAAGCTCCTCCTCTGCGGTCCGGCGCTGAGCGATCGAACCTAGTGCGGCCGCAGCCGCGGACACAATTCCAAGGATGGCGACAAAAATCAGCAATCCAAGGTATGTGAATCCCCTTGGCGGTATGCCACGTCTGCTCCTAGTAGTCGGCATACCTTGTCCCATGCCTGTCGCTTCCCGCCGCGTTACTCTTAACATCGTAGACCTGCCCTTGGTCCGGATCGTCGGGCTGCAAGATCTTCCACTCAGCCGTCGGGCCGGCAACTGGGTCAATGGGGATCGCACGTAGATACCTTTTGTCCACAAGTTCGGTGAGACTATCGGGGTAACGCCCGACATCTGCATAGAACTTGTCGATGGTCTCACGCATGATTCGCAGGTTTTCGTGCAGCACCGTATCCTTCGATGCTTCGATACCCTGAAAGTACCGCGGCACAGCAAGCGTTAGTAAGACGGTGTTAACGGGCGCGCAGAATTGACCCGTGGGTCAAATTTAAACGCTCGCCAACACAGCCCTTTTGAATCCGTCTCTAAGGTACAGCCGAGCTTGCCTGACTCGTATCGCCCTGTCGTTACGCGATCAGCGGGTATGAAAATTCCCTTTTCGTGCATGGCAGGCGCAGACCAGTTCAGACAGCACGGCTTGCCGCCTGTTCCAGACTAGCCCGCGCGATTACACGGTGGAACGGTGTGATTACCGCGAGGTACGTCCGCCCCAGCAAGTTATGGCAATGCACCACGGTCACCACGACGAGCTCCCTGCCGCGTGCCGCGCCCGCACGCTGCTGGATCGCGAGCCGGAAGTCGAGATGCCGATCGTCCTCGCCCATCACCAGTTCCCCCGCACTCTTCGACAGCAGTGGAAAGAAACCGATCACCGGCCCCCGCGCCGCCGCAGCAATACCGACCGCACGAGACGATTTGACGCTGACTGTCGCCATAATCGTGTCTCGCACCCGCGTCAGCGCACGAATCCACCACGCCTGCCGCTCAAATCCAGCGCGCGCCAACACTTCTAGATCGTCGCTGGCCCCCGCCGGCAACTGAACCGCATACGCATCCAGCAGGTCCGCGCTCTTATAGAGTGGCGCCAGGATGCTGTCGAATGGCGCGGGTATCGCATGAGCTTTATGGGCATTGATCATCAACCAATCTCTCCATAGTTTGGGAATAGCGCGAGCCTGCGCTAGGCATTGTTTCTCTGCGCCATCAGCACACCGCGAGCCATTCGCCCCGGGAACGATGGATGGGGCTGCCACGCAGTTGTTATTGATAGGACGCCGCGATCTACCTTGAAGAACCGAACCTGCTCGGAGCCAATCCAGCCTGGATGCCAAGCCGTGTCGACCTTGATGATGAGTTTGTCCTCATCCTCGACACGACACAAACCAGAATAAGCAATCATTGTCTCGAAAAGGGCTGCCGGATCACTATTCAGGCGCTCTCTGGATGTGAGTATCGACATCATCCGATCGCGTTCGATGACTATATGGCCGAGTGGTTCGACACCGTATTTGTCCGCGCGCTCGCCTGTATCCTCGAACTCGACCTGAAAAGATAAAATCTTCCACCACCCGAACAACGGGTGGGCTTCGATGTCGGACATAGCCATCTCACCACTCCTTGGTTTCGCCAACCTACAAGTCAGACACGGGCGATTAGTGATATTTCCGTAAATCATGACAACCGTTGAGCGTCGCAAGCGTTATATTTCCAGGAACGTCCTGGAGACAAGTTGGCATGGCACAAACGCGGTTGAGCGAAGCAGCAAAGAAGCGATTGAAGGCGGGTCGGCTGTTGCTGGCGGGCAAGGGCTGCACCGAAGTGGCGTTGGCGGTAGGTGTGGCTCGGCAGACGGTGTACACATGGAAGCGGCTGCTCGATGAAGGCGGCATCGATACCCTGCGAGAGGTGCGCGAGCGAGGGCGCCCGGCCCAACTCGATGAGCAACAGTTGGCGGCTGTTCGTGCCGCCCTGCTGCAAAGTCCCGTCGAGCACGGATTTGGCACTGAACTGTGGACACTCAAGCGTGTGGGCGCGGTCATCGAGCGCATGTACGGCGTTCGCTTTGGCCAGACGCAGGTTTGGCGCATCTTGGGCTCACTGGGATTTAGCCCGCAAAAGCCCGAGAAGCGGGCCATCGAGCGCAACGAGGATGCCGTGCGCAACTGGAAGCGCCGCACCTGGCCGAGCCTTAAAAAAAAGCCCGACGAGAAGGCCGACTGATTGTCTTCGTGGACGAGTCTGGCATCAGCGAGCGCCCGACCAGAGTCCGCACCTGGGCGCCCAAGGGACAGACGCCGATCATCCAGTTTCACTTCAACTGGAATCATGTCTCGGTCATCGCCGGACTCACGCGTACCAACTGTTTGTTCCGGCTGCACGAGGGAAGCATCAAGAAGGAGGAGATCGTCGAATTCCTCAAAGCGCTCAAGGCCCACCTGAGGCAGCCGCTGCCGGTGATCTGGGATGGCCTGAAGGCGCATCTGAGTCGTTTGGTAAGCGAGTACCTGGACAGCCTGGACGGACACATCCAGATCGCGTTCCTGCCACCGTACGCGCCGGACATGAACCCGGTCGAATACCTGTGGGCCTGGCTGAAGCGCCACGCACTGGCCAACTACTGCCCCAACGATCTCGGCGAACTGCGCGCGAGCGCCCGCAACAAGCTCAAAACGCTCAAAAGCGGCCTTCGATCATTGCCGCTTGCTGGATGCAGGCTACGCTGTGGTGACGTCATGAATTATGGAAGTCTCAATAATCCACCATTCAGCGTGGGGCTTTGTTCGCGCGATTCGAACACGGCCCACATCGAGTAAAAATCAACGCTTGTGCGGGCGCTTCATGAGCCCCAGATGTGTGGGTTCGCCGCGCTGGATCTTTGTCAGTGATAGACTGACCCGCCATCGACGGCAAGGATCTGACCAGAGATGAATGACGCGTCGTCGCTCGCGAGAAAAGCGACAGCACCCACGATGTCGGCCGGCCATGCATCTCTCGGTAAAGCACGGGTCGAGATCGCCGATTCGCGATACGTGTCGCGAAATTCCTCGTTCGCGAGATTGCCCTCGCTCAACGTGTAGCCTGGTGAGACAGCGTTCACGGTCACGAACTCCGATCCCAATTCGCGCGCTAGCGCGCGCGTCATCGTCATCAGGGCACCCTTGCTGGCCACGTAGTCGAGCATAAAAGGCGCACCCTTGAACGCCGTGCCAGAAGTGATATTGACGATACGACCATATCGACGACACCTCATGTGCGGCGACACAGCACGAGCGCACAGAAACGGCCCCATAGCATTGACATCCTGCATGCGACGCCATTCGGCTACCGAGATTTGCTCGAAAGGCCGGAGTTGTATGGTTGAGGCGATAGCCGCGTTGTTCACCAGAACATCGACTTGTCCAAACTGCTCGATCGTGCGCTCCACCATGGCATTCACCGCATCCTCGTCTGCCACGTCGACGTTTACCGCCAAAACCGAGGCGCCGCCTTGTCGCAGTTCGATCGCCACATCTTCGGCATTCGCAATGTCGGCAAGCACGATCGCGGCGCCTTCGGAAGAGAGTCTCTCTGCGATCGCCCGGCCTATGCCGGTACTTGCGCCGGTCACGATCGCCACTTTGTCCACAAACCTCATCGTTTTGAACCTCTATTCGCGAGTGAAAAATGGAGCCTGGCGCTCACGGAGTTCGGGATCAGGGTGCCTGCTCATTTAGCCCCGAATAGGTGGGGCCTTCGACACATGGAAAACCGATATATCCACCACGTCGTGACAGTCGACGCCTGCCTCGATTATTTAACTTCCACGGAAGATACAACGCGAAACGACTGGGTGTCGAGATAAGGAAAACCCCTACGTCAAACTCGCTGGATGATGTCGTATGAAGAGCGGAATCGCGGGAATCACGCCGACTCGCAGAGTAGGGAAATCAATGAGTTGACTGGTTAGGTATCGAAATATAATCTTCCTCGGAAGTTCGAGTGTCGGATGCGGCCACCAAGGTGTTCCAGGACGTGTGCGCTATTTGGCTACGCCAATGATGTTCGAGCAGAGAGAGGGGCGGTTCAGGGGGCGACTTATTAGTCGAGTTACGCAGGCAAGCCGTTGAGTTCGGCCCATCTAGCCTTGCGCAGGTCTTTTGTAGTTAAAAGCACGTACATCGAAAGGAGACACCGGATGTTCAATCAGCCTATTAATCGATGGTGGAATGTGGTCGCCGGTGCTCTAAGTGCCTCTGTTGGCGCAGGGGTAGTCGGCGTCTATATGTTTGGCATATTTGCCAAATCGATTGGTGAGGAATTTGGATGGTCGCGAGCCTCGGTGTCCCTAGGGTTAACCGCTTTCGCGCTTGTCTCGGGTATCGGGTCATTCACGCTCGGAATGGCGATCGATAGACTGGGAATGAGAAAGGTCACAATCATTTATGTACTAATGTTCGGGCTTTCGATTGCGCTCGTGCCATTCCTCCCGGCAGGCCTTGGCTTATTTATCGCTACGTTTGGGGTCGCCGGCTTTTTTGGTTCCGCTGCTACGGTGTTGCCGTACGCGACAGCGGTTTGTGCGTGGTTCAATCGCAAGCGAGGCCTTGCACTAGGGTTGGTGAACGCGGGGACCGGTATCGGCGCGGCTCTGATGCCGTTGTACGCTCACTTCTTGTTGTCGAGATACGGCTGGCGGGGAGGATACTGGGGCGTTGCTGCGCTGGTGACCTTTGTGCCAATTGTCATGTTGCTTTTCTTTGTGCGGCTGCCTTCGGACTACGAGCAGGAGCGGCGCATGAGACGTGAGGCGAAAAATAAATGGACCGGTGGCAGTTCTCGCTCGTTGGGTTCGGTCGTGCGATCAAGCCGACCGTTTTGGTTGATTGTGATCGGCATCTTCAATGTCTCCGTGGCAACGTTCGGGATCATCTCCCAGCTAGTCCCAATTGTCACCGACCGTGGCTACTCTTCGTTGGCTGCAGCGGGGATTCTCACGAGCGTCGGCGTAGGGTCGCTCATCTCACGCCTGGCGATTGGCTTCGCTATGGACCGGATCTTCGCTCCATATGTCACTGCTGGCGTCTTTGCACTTGCAATGGTCGGAATGGGAGTGTTGACTACGGCAAGTTCCCTTACGGCTTTGACGTTCGCTGGGGTTCTGGTAGGTATCGCAGCCGGTGCCGAAGGCGACATCCTAACCTTCCTCGTGAGCCGCTACTTTCCGATGACCGATTTCGGGAGCGTTACGGGTGCCATCTGGGTATCGTGGGCATGGGGAGGCGCATTGGGTACCTATCTCTTGGGACTCTCATTTGACCTGGTTCACTCTTACAATATCGCAATAATCTCGTTCATTGCAGCAGTTGGTGTTGGCGCCATTGCGGTTCTGCGCGTAGGTCCATATGCGTTTCCTCCCCATCGCGAGGAGGTCTATAACGGCACGACCGTCGCAAGCAGGTAGCGAGTGGCGCTATCACGCCGGCACGCCGCGAAGTGCCTCGTCTTCCACTAGCGGGCAGCCGCGTGGTTCTCGTGGCTTGCAAGGTAGCCGTAGGTTTAGGAGGGCGGGGCGGACCTCGGCGAGCAGTGGGTGGACATTCTGGATTGCACCGACAGCAGAGCCCATGTTGACACGATAAAAACTTCATCGTTATTGGCATCACTGCGATTCCGCAAGTCCACTGCTGCTTACTGCGAAACTAGCGCGAACCCGCTGGTCGCAGGGAGGATTAGGAGCCGGTCCGCAACGACTCTGCTCAGTTCAGGTTCTGAACGCGGCAAGAGCCGCAGAAAGCGCTTTGCCGAGACCTTGTCGCGCCGTTTCTGGATCAACACGACCGATTCGGCGCCATGGTAATCCATCGCATGCAATAGCAGATAGGTCGCCGCGCAGCTTCTCATCGATTTGCTAGATCTTACTCGGCTTGCGCGCCACGCCGTTTTACGCAACGGATAAACCCAGCCCCTAATTCGTTAGCAACCGGTCCATCGGTACATGATCGGGACAATCAGGACGTCTTGATAAAGCAGCCCGGGTAGCCTGCCGCTGCAGCCGGGGCCACGTTGTCACGTCCGAGAGAAAAGCTAACGCCGAACGTCACCCCGGAGGACGAGAAACTGTAGACGATTGCGTTATCGAGACGCGGTTGCGAAAGATAGCCGTCAAGAAAGCCCGCAGCATAGATGTTGGAGCCCATAGAATCCCCGGGCATTGCCCAGAAGATTTGGGAATATTGGCGACCGAACGACAAAGTTCCCCATCGGCTTGAAAGCCCCACGTACGCCTGCCGTCCAAACAAACGGCCACTCTGGTTGAGCGTACCCCGCCCCGGCGCGAATCCCGACTCCAACACGAACACCGCACTGAGACCGCCGCCCAAATCCTCTTTGCCTCGGAAGCCCCATCGTGAAGGAATCGTTCCCGTAAGCTGTGGAACCTTCACCACGCTCGATTTCTGCGGACGATATTTGTCAGGTATTCGACGCCCGCGTCGATGATCCCGTAGAGCGTTACGCTGGACTATGCTTGCGCCGCGCCCGGCGCACTTGCCGCTAGCGCCGAGCCCCCCCAACAAAGTACCGAACGCGACAACGGCGCGTAACCGAACAACGACTTCGATGACGTCTCCACGGATCTCCTCCGATGTGTTTTATGGTTGATATCTGATGAGGAAGATACAAATACAACATCTTCCATGTCACACATCGGAGCCACCGGAATTACCCGTAGCAGACGTCCCCTCCCGCGGACAAGGGTTTTAGGATCCCGATTGGAATCGATCGTTCGGCCCTTAGAGTCGATAATTGACCGCATTCTCGTTTCCCCTACCTCGACACCTCGCTTTGGATTAGGTAGCTTCCATGGAAGATAGGTGGTTTTTGAAGTTGCGTTTGCATGAGAGTCGTGAACTATGGAAATCTCCCAAGATATTAGCGCGCGCAACCTGCCTTCGGCTGCGCAGGCGCTGACCGCTGACGTGTCGGCAGTCTCGCGAAAGGCGCGACAGGTTGTCGGTCCGGAGCCTGTCTCTCCAGCCTTTGAGTGGAAGGACGCCCTTATGCTTGGTCACACGTCGATGGACGAAATGGACCACGAGTTTGTCGGGTGCGTGAACGCGTTACTTACCGTAGACGACGATGGCCTTGCAGCTGCGCTCGAGTCTTTCGACGAGCACGCGCGCCGCCGTTTTGGCGAGGAGGATGACGACATGCGGAGAACAGCGTACGAGTCAGCCGGCTGCCATATCGACGAGCACGCAGCAGTGCTTCGATCCGTCGTTGAGGTCTGCGAGGCTCTTGCAGAGGGGCGGACGCAGGTTGTCGGGTCGTTAGGTCGTGCGCTTATGGACTGGATTCCCGAGCACGTCGCGTGATGGACTACGGTCTTGCGCGCTGGCTCATTCAGCAAAAACTAGGCTGAGATCCAGTAGGCGTACGGCGCCGCTTGCCCGTTGTTGCCTGACGTATTTGCTTTTACGAGGATCTCCCCATGGAAATTCCCATTCCCGAATTCAACGCTACGTTGCAAGTGAAAGTCTCGGCACCGACCTGCCTGGCCGACGACATCCTTGGCTACGAACTTGCGTCCTTGTCCGAGGCGCCGTTGCCCAAATTTGAGGCCGGCGCGCACATTGACGTGCACTTGCCTGGTGGACTAGTTCGTCAATATTCTCTTTACGATCTTCCGGACGAGCGCTCGCGCTACCGCATCGGCGTGCTCCGCGATCCGCGGTCTCGCGGCGGTTCAGTCGCACTTCATGAGGACGTTCAGGCTGGCGACACGCTGACGATCAGCGTCCCGCGCAATCACTTCGCGCTGCACGGCGGTCCTGACCAGTCCATTCTCTTTGCGGGCGGCATCGGCATCACGCCGATCTTATGCATGGCTCAACAACTGACACGCGAAAGCCGTCCGTTCAAGATGCACTATTGCGGCCGCTCTCTATCGCGCATGGCGCTGGTTGACCGTGTTCGGGAGATGGCGCTTGGAAATGATCTGCAGGTGCATATTGACGACGGTCCGCCCGAGCAGCGATTGGATGCGCGAGCCTCGATCGGTGTACCGTCGCCCGACAAGCGCTTGTACGTGTGCGGGCCGGCGGGCTTCATGGATCACATCCTGCAGACTGCGCGCGAACTTGGCTGGAGCGACACGCATCTGCATCGCGAATATTTCGCGGGCCCGAAGATAGAGTCGTCAGACGAAGATGCTCCCTTCGAAATCGAAATCCGTAGCTGCGGCAAAGTGATCAGAGTGGCGGCGGACCAGACTCCAGCAAACGCGCCGCTTGATGCTGGGTTCGCGCTTCCGCTGTCCTGCGAACAGGGTGTGTGCGGCACCTGCATGACGAGGGTACTCGACGGAGAGCCCGACCATCGGGACCTTTACCTCACTGACGACGAGCGCTCGCGCAACGATTGCTTCATGCCGTGTTGCTCACGGTTCAAATCGAAACGATTGGTCCTCGACCTTTGAAGGCTGGCCATTCAACCACTACCTAAAAGTCCCGGAGATTCATATGTTGAACCACCAAGATAACGAAATGATGTGCCGGACGGGTGAGGGAACCCCGATGGGAAATGCGATGCGCCGTTTCTGGTTGCCCGTGATCCAGTCGTCGGATACGCCACCGCCGAACGCCGGCCCGAAATCGATCGAGGTGCTCGGGCAGCGCTTGGTAGTCTGGCGTGACCAGCAAGGCCGACCTGGCGTCTACGCCGAGGCCTGTCTGCACCGTGGCGCTTCATTGCACTTGGCGCGCGTCGCCGACATGTTGAGCGCCGCCGTGGGGGCTGCATAATCATGCGGACGACGAGATTGCAGGATGCCCACTCCATCGAGGATCTGAGGAAGTTGGCACGCCGCCGCGTACCAAGGGGCGTATTCGACTTCTTTGACGGTGGAGCAGAGGACGAAATCACGTTGCGCGAAAATCGAGAGGGCTTCAAGCGGATCTCGCTACGGCCCCGCTTGTTGGAGAATGTAGAGAATCCGGATATCTCCACGACTATTCTGGGCGCGACTGCTGCCGCACCAATCGTCATCGCACCAACGGGCGCGATCGGAGCCGGATGGCCGAAGGCAGATGTCGCAATCGCACGTACCGCTGCGCGACTCGGTGTTCCATACACGCTGTCTACCACGGCTACCTCTTCGATAGAAACCATAGCCGATGAGGCCGGTGGACGACTTTGGTTCCAACTCTATACGCTTCGCGATAAGGCGTTCACCGGCAAGTTGCTGGAGCGTGCGGCCGCGGCCGATTATGAAGCACTCGTGGTCACGCTGGATCTCGCGACCGGTGGCAAACGCGAGCGCGATCTGCGCAACCGCTTTACCGTGCCGTTCCGTATGAGTTGGCGTACGGCATTTGACTTTGCCAGCCGGCCTGGCTGGTGCTTGCAGGTGCTGCGCCATGGACAACCGCGCTTTGAGAACTTGGTCGGATTCGAGGGCAATAGGGATCCGCGCGCCGCGATCGCGGCGAAGGTTGGACAGAACCTAGACGCGTCCTTTGACTGGGAGGCGCTGCTACGGCTACGTGATCGCTGGCCTCGAAACCTGTTGGTAAAGGGCGTGCTACGCGGTGAAGATGCGGCGCGACTCTGCAATCTAGGCGTTGACGGTGTCTGGGTCTCCAACCATGGCGGACGCCAACTAGATGGAGCAGTTGCCGCGGCTGATGTATTGCCGGAAATTATCCACGCGCTTCGCGGACGGATTCCCGTCGTCATCGACTCAGGTGTGCGCCGAGGCGTCGACATCGTCAAAGCGTTGGCGCTCGGGGCTAGCGCTGTCGCGATCGGCCGCGCGACACTCTATGGCGTGACCGCTGGGGGCGAAGCCGGGGCCGAGCGTGCGTTAGCTATTCTTACCGACGAATTGCGGCGTGCCATGCGACTGTGCGGTACCGCGTGTGTGAGCGACATCGATTCGACGCTTGTTCAGCGTAAGGAATACTGGGCATGACCAGGGCGCGATTGCTGATCACACGCACGCTGCCAGACGCAGCGCTTGACCTCGCACGTGAGCGATTCGACGTGACACTATGGCCACATGACGAGCCTATCGGCGATGCACTGATGACCTACGTACAGTCCAGCGACGCTGTGCTTGTCATGGCCACCGACCGACTGGATCGCGTGAGGCTGCGGGCGATGAGTTCGCACGTGCAAGCGCTGGCGACCTACTCGGTGGGCTATGACCATATTGACCTTGAAGCCGCCACCGAGTTCGGTTTGCCGGTGTTCTATACGCCCGATGTCCTAAGCGATGCTGTAGCTGAAACGGCCTTGCTTCTAATCCTCTCCGCCGCGCGTGATGCTTCGACAGCCGAGACCATCCTTCGTGCGGGCGAATGGGGACCGTGGTCGCCAACACGTTTTCTTGGAAAGGAATTGACCGGGCGCCGCCTCGGGCTATTCGGAATGGGGCGGATAGGATTGGCCGTGGCGAGGCGTGCACAAGCCTTCGGGATGCGCATTCACTATCACAACCGCTCCCGGCATCCCGAAGACGCTGGAATTACATACCACCCGAGCCTCGATTCCCTGCTTGGAATAAGCGATGTCCTGTGCGTATGTGCGCCGTCGACCGAACAGACCCGGGGTGCATTGAATGCGGATCGGATTGCACTGCTTCCCGAAGGCGCAGTGTTCGTCAATATCGCACGCGGCGATCTCGTCGATGAGGCGGCACTGATGGACGCGATTGAGTCTGGTCGAATCGCTAGCGCAGGACTCGATGTCTACTGCAACGAGCCGCACATTGATCGACGTTTCCTCACACTGCCGCGCACAACACTCTTGCCACACGTCGGCAGTGCCACCTACGAAGCACGACTTGCCATGGGGCGACTTGCAATCGAAGCACTTGAGCAATGGCTGTACGTAGGCAAAACGTCAGCAAATTGCCTAAATCCGTCGGTGCCCACACCTAAGGTTCATTTCGGGAGCGATCTATGAAGTGGAATTTACGCTACGCACCTCACCTCGGATATCGTCCGCCGTTCCTGCCGATGTTCTCGGCAACAGTGGGCAGCGCCGATCCCGTCGATCAGATCGGCTTCGCGGCCGATAGGGGCTTTGCCGGCGTGCTCTATGCTGCCGCGCGCTCGCGGGACGCATCGGAACAAATGCGCGTGGGAGAGGCTCTTGCTCGCCACGGGCTCGAACCGGGGTGCATCCTCTACACAACGTTCGATCAACTTCGAAACATTAGTTGGGGGAACGACAGCGCAGAGGCTCGTGCATGGATCGCGCACGAGATGCAACATGCGATTGCCGCCGCTGAGCGGGTGGGTGCCCGCCGGCTTGCGGTGCTTGGAGGTGCGGATCCGCATCGTCCGCTCGCGCTACAGCTTGGCGCGTTTGTCGTAAACCTGCGCGAGGCAGCGGACATTGCGGGTAGGCACGGGCTGACGCTCTGCCTGGAGACGGTGAGTCGCAAGCGCGTCGCCGGCATGCTGCTCGAGCATATCACTGACGCGTACGCGATCATCAAGGCGGCAAATCATCCCGCTGTCCGACTGATCTTTGATACCTCCCACGTGCAGTCGATGGACGGGGACCTCCTGTTTCATCTGGATCAGACCTGGGATGCCATCGAGATTGTGCAGCTCGTCGATAATCCTGGTCGGTTTGAGCCCGGCAGCGGCGAAATTAATTTCGAAAGTGTATTGCGCAAGCTTGCGGGCCACGGCTATACCGGACTCGTAGAACTGGAGTATGACTGGCGAACCCCTGGACTGCCAAGTGAAAAGCGTGGTTTGGAGACGTTGCGACGGTTGGACGCGGCAGCATTCGGAAGCTAGTCGCGGCGGCGTCCGAGCAAGTGGGTGAGGAGGAGCTCGGAACATAACCTGTGGCCACAAATACTTGTTTAAGGCATGACTGAGATTGACCCGCTTCAACGGAGAGGTTTGCAGTTGGAATCGATATACGGTCTAGCCTCCATTGAGTGTTGAGTCGCGGGTTGTCCATGGGCGGGCGGCGGGTCGCCTGTCACGACCACGACGCCGCCCGACGGTGGGCAACCCGCAAGTTGGCACGGTTGTTTCCTTTGTGTGCGCGTCTTCGAATTCGAGCGGTGAACGATAGCCGAGGCTGCTGTGCAAGCAACGGATGTTGTACCAGCCCTCGAGTAAGCGGAAGATCGCGCGTCGTGCCTGCTCTCGCGTATCGAAGTGCTCGCGCATGAGCAACTCCGCCTCCAGCGTGCCGAAGAACGACTCACACATCGCGTTGTCATAGCAGTCGCCCGCGGTGCCCATCGAAGGTTGCACGCCCGCCTCACGGCAGCGCCGCCCGAAGGCAATCGACGTATATTGGGCATCCTTGGTCCGAGTGATGGATCACGCCGTCGGCGTGCCGCTGCGCAAGCGCCATGTCCAACGCCCGGAGCATCAGTTCCGTGTACAGGTGGTTGGACATGGCCCAGCCGACGATGCGCCGGCTGAACACGTCGAGCACCACCGCCAGATACAGGAATCCCTCGCCGGTCGGGATGTAGGTGGCGTCCGCCACCAACAGTACGTTCGCAGCGTCGGCGCTGAAGTGCCGCTGTACCAGATCGGGCGCGCGCCGCGCGCCCGCGCGCTGACGCGTCGTGCTCTTCCAGGGCCTGCGGCTTGCCCCGCATAGGCCAGCCAGTGGCATCAGGCGCGCCACGCGCTTGCGTCCGACGTGTACGCTCTCACGGGCGAGTTGCGCGTGGATGCGCGGCACGCCGTAGGTGCCGCGCGAGCTCGCGTGCAGCGGGCGGATACGCGACAGCAACTGCGCATCGCTGGACGCCTGCTTCGATGGCTCTCGTTCCAGCCACGCGTAATAGCCGCTGGTGGAGACCTTCAGCAGCCGTGCCATCGTGGCAATGGGCCACCGCGCCTGGTTTGCCTTCATGAATCCGTACCCTTCTAGAAGGACTTTCCTTTGTTTGCACGCTGGGGTTGACCTATCTGTCCATTC
The DNA here is from genome assembly GCF_017104785.1 of Burkholderia sp. Ac-20353. Taxonomy (NCBI): domain Bacteria; kingdom Pseudomonadati; phylum Pseudomonadota; class Betaproteobacteria; order Burkholderiales; family Burkholderiaceae; genus Burkholderia; species Burkholderia sp. Ac-20353. Next base: position 78,858 of record NZ_JAAGPL010000003.1, read on the forward strand.
GATTCCCATGTCATCGGGGACACATTCGGCATTCAGCGGCGAGACAGGCTGCACACCTGGCTACTCTTTGATCATAACAGCCCTTCCTAGGAAGATTATGTTTGGGAGAAGTGGTGTCGAGATAGGGCAAATGCGTATACGTGAAACGCTGCTAATTTTGTGTGTCAGAACTGTTAGATGTCGATATCGTCAGCTGATCTGTCGTGAAATTCGGGTAACTCCTTAATGATAAATGTTTGACATGGAAGATGATCAAAGCGTATCTTCCGTGGAAGCATATAACCAAATGGAGACAGGAGAATGGGTTCACGATGGGGTCGAGCGGGGAGTGTTTTCTCGTGGCGTCGAACGATCTGTTTGGGCGTTTCGTCGCTTGCTGTCTGTGGGCCAACAGTGTCGCAGGCGCAGAGCAGCGTCACGTTGTATGGCATCGTAGATACAGGCGTTGAATATGTGACCAACACTGGTCCAAATAAATCGAGCGCTGTGCGTATGCCATCGCTGACAGGATCGATGCCCTCGAGATGGGGCCTCCGTGGCAAAGAGGACCTTGGCGGCGGTCTCAGCGCGGTGTTTGTGTTGGAATCAGGATTCGCTGCAGCGCAAGGGACGCTGAATCAAGGCGGTCGCTTGTTTGGTAGGCAAGCATACGTAGGGTTGGCAGGGCGGTGGGGGACGTTCACGCTTGGTCGGCAATACTCACAGATCTTTTGGGCGCTGCCCGGCGACACGATCGGACCGAACATCTATGCGGCTGCTGATCTGGACACGTACCTTGCTCAACCGCGGCTCGACAACGCTGTCGCATACACGTTCTCGTCGTCTGGTCTGACTATAGGCGCGACGTATTCGTTTGGGCGTGACGGTGTAGCTCCTGCACAGGCGGGAGGATGTGCAGGCCAGTCGCCGACAGACTGGCGGGCCTGTAAGTCAATGTCTGCGATGGTGAAGTATGAAGCGGCAACCTGGGGGATAGCCACTGCTTTTGACCGTAACTACGGCGGAGGCGGTACGGGATCGCCGTTGCGTACCAGTTCTCTGACTGACACGCGTATCGTCGTCGATGGTTATGTGAAGTTCGGTACTGCAACTATTGGTACCGGGTTCCTTCATCGGATTAACCACGGGGCGCAGACTCCGACAGTGTTCGACGCGGTTAGCAACTACTGGTGGCTTGGCGGAACGTACTACCCTGATCCGCAGATCGCCCTTGATGCCCAGTTCGGCCACTTATCGGTAAATGGCGGGAGTTCAGTAGGGGCTTCCGTGATCGCCGCGCGGGCCACTTACCTGTTGTCTAAGCGGTCCGCGGTATACATCACTGCAGGACGTATGTTCAATCAGCGCAACGCTACATTCACGATCGACGGCGGCGTGGTGAGCGGCTCAAATCCAGTGCCCGGAGTGAATCAAACAGGGGTGATGGTGGGCATCCGCCATCAATTCTAGCCTGGCGAACGCAAAACTCGGACCTTTTCACATCAGTCGTGAGCGGCGTCGTCACGGAACAGTGCGGGTGCTGCCCGCGCGATTCAGATTTCGGCGGGGGCTGTGAATCGGCTCTCTGCGTGTCGAGATTCAGGAGCGTGAACTTCTGCTTCGACCATTGCGGCGTTTGGCTGGCCTGAAACCGAAACTTGTTGGCGGAGGAATAGCGGCCATCTCCATGTATGCGGCCCTGCAGCGTTACTCGAGTTTGGATGCGTTTAGCGACACGCTTTCGATCGCGGGGCGGAAGCGCTCAGGGTCCAGTCGCCGCTGTGGCGACAGTCTGGAAGAAGGGATTGCGAATCTGATTTCGTGATCGAAGTCGCCGGCAGTGCCGTGAGACCTAAATGGGAATGCCGTTCAGTTAAGCGATTGAACGGCATTTTATTTTTGGCGCGGGAAGCGGTCTGCGCAGCGTTCACTGGATGGCACGCAAGCCCAATCAGCATGAGCATGCCGTCACGCCGATCTCTCATCAATTCGTGCACCCGCTCGTCAAGGGGGGGCAAGAAGGGCTTCCTTTAGGCGGATGCAATTTGCGACGCCGCTGCACACCCCGTGATGCGGTCGTGCCCGCGAAGATGGAATCGCAGGAAACGCGTGGAACATTACCTCAGGTGCGCCAAGCCCTGATTCGAGATTGGGTACTACTAACCTGCGGCCAGTCCACTGCCGTTGACCACGATTCTCGGCACATCAGTCTCCTTTTCTTATATCGAGCATACCACCACCACAGTTTTCCGAAGCACAAACATGGCAGAAGTTGACATGCAAGCGGTCTATATCGTAGCGAACGATATAGACCGACTATCGGAGTTCTACATTTCGGCCTTGAACATGCCTGTCCAGTTTCGCGACGCGAACAGGTGGACGCAATTTCGCCTAGCGCGCATGGAGTGAAACCTCAAGCTTCGTGGATGCCTCACCAGGGGTACCGCCCCGGCGGTTGCGCGTAAACGTCAGACGTGCCGCACGAGCCGATCGATCTGGTGGTCGACAGCGCGGGCATGAAGGTCTACGGCGAAGGCGAGTGGAAAGTGCGCCAGCATGGCCACTCGAAGCGTCGCACGTGGCGCAAGGTGCATCTGGCGCTCGATGCGAACACGGCCCAGGTGCGCGCCGCGCTGATGACACATCAGAATGTCGCAAACGGCGACGTTCTGGCCGAACTGCTCGACCAGATCCCGGACGACGAGCAGTTCGATGTTATCGGCGATGACGGGGCCTACGACTCCAAGGCGTGCCACGCCGCGATCGCCGCGCGCGGCGCAATGCCCTCGATTCCGCCGCGCGCGCCGCTCATTGGCCCGCGAACACGTCGGGCGCGACGTGGCGCAACGACGCAGTCGATGCGATCGCCCAAGTCGGCCGACGCGAATGGAAGAAGGTCAGCGGCTACCATCGGCGCTCGCTCGCGGAGAGCGCGATGTATCGCTTCAAGACGCTCACGGGTGACAGCCCGTGGGCACGACACGCCGACACGCGGGCGGCCGAGATCGCCATCCGCGTGGGCGTGCTGAACCGCATGGCGGATCTCGCACACCCGCAATCCGTTCGCATTGCTTGAAATCATGAACATAGGACCCTTTCAGTCCTTACGCTTGAATTACGCAACAACGCCCCATCGAGTCGAAGTTTAAAGATGAGGTCGGTTTCCATTGTTCGTTCCAGAATGATCAACAGAAGATGACCCGCAGCCTCAAGGACATGTCACGCGGGGATTGGAGGGGCGGGGCAGCGCATTCACCACGGGTGACCACCCTAGCGTATCGCGCTGCGTTGCACCGGACGTCCGCACTCGGCGCAAGGCCTGGGGTCCGGGCACACTGCCGTCAGTAATCAGATGAAGAAGTTCGGGCGTCGCCCTTTCCCGTGACGACAGGCGCCCCACATCACGAAAGTGCGATTGTCGAGAGCAACTGCGCCACGCCAGCGGGGTTCGATAGGAATGGCGAGTGACTTGAGTTCAAAGTGTGGACAACGGTTTTTTGCTGAGGGAATTCAGCGTCGGCGACATCGATCATTTTTTGTGCCAGCGCGGGCGTCACAGCGTTGTCCTGCAGGCACTTGATGTAGTGACGTTGTAACGCCCCCCAGTTTGACGCGCTGCGCACAATTGGTGTCACCGCTGGCTGCACCGGCTCATCAGGTGTCAGCAGGTTGCACATGGCAGCGACTTCGTCGTCGGGCACGTCGCCATACAAGGCCGATTTCACGCGGGCTCGATAGTCAGCATCAGGATCGGCGGGATCGATGCGCTGCGCGCCGATGGCCCTTGGATCGCCGATCACCAATCCAAAGACTTGATTGCCTGCACCTTCGGGACTCGTCGCCGTATCCAGCATTGCCTTTCCATTGAACGGCAGGAATGCGCTCAAGTACACCAACTTGGATATCTTTTCCGCTGCCTGCTCACCAACCTGAGTGATCGTCACGCCACCGAGACTGTGACCTACCAGTACGACGCGGTCGTAACCTAGTGCGCGGACCTGATCGATAACTTCGATGACGTGGGACGCGTAATCTGTAAGCGTGATCCCCGCAATCGGTGATGCCTCGTTCGCAAACGCGGTGGCATCGAAGGGACGCCGCTGCCACGTGCTGGGTAGCTTCGCACGCACGCCGTGACCCGGCAGGTCCAGTGCAATCCCAAAGTGTCCAAGTCCAGCTAGCTGTGCAATGACTTCTGTGTAAGTACTGGCGTTGTGCCAAGCGCCATGCACCAGCACAAAAGCCGGTTTGGAGTTGGTGTTTGCCTGACTGCCGCCGCAAGCAGCCAATCCAGCCCCCAAAAGTCCGGACGATACGCGCCCTAGAAAAGTGCGGCGAGAGTTCACTTGGTTCATATAGAGCTCGTTCGAGGATGTTGTGCAGCCGAGGTAAAAGCGACCGCGGATGAAGCAGCGGTGGAAGCTGGTTGGCGGTGGTAGGATCGTCCGTGGAAGGTGAAATGTCAAAGTGGTATTTACCCAGACATTGCTGTGACACGGCGACCTATGGCGTTGTAAGTCGATTTTATCGGCTTGGCGTGCGGATGACTCTGAAAAAGCGTCTTTCGTGGAAGTTTGTATGGAATTGGTGAGTCCATGGGAGAATGCACCCTTGAAAAGTCATGCTCGCAGGGATCCCGCCGTGCGCAGTCACTTCGCTCGTACTGCAAGCCATCGAGGCCGTGCGGTCGGGGGCGTCGATCTCAGGAAACGCATTGGGTAGAAACAATGAAGCAGTCAACGCTGCAAGATGTTCGGACAGGCGGCGATTGCCGGGTTCGGGACGCCGCAGGGGTACCTTCGCCGCTAGCCTTGCTGATTCGGCGGCATCACCGTCCGCATCGGCTTCACTGATAAGGCGATGACGTTGCTAGTCGTGAATATGAAGTTGTGCGAGAACGGTGTGCTGGGGTAGTGTGGCCGTTCCAAGCAGTGCGATTCGTCACGCGTATGACGGCGCTGATCATTTGATCGGGGAGTACGATAAGGCGCGCTGCAGGAAACAGTGCCAAAGTGCAGAGCTTCTCGCCTCATGCGCCGTGCCCGCGCAACGGGGCCGACCACAATCAGTGCGCAGACTCGAGCATAGTGATTCCGCGCCGCGAGACATTCCTGCGCCTCCGTTGGCGACCGTCACCTATCTCGTCGAGCCCGTCCCTCGGACTGCAGTTGCGTCGTTGGGGTGTTTTCCTCGTTCTCCACTTCCCTTGCAGGAAGAGCTAGCTCTTCCATGACAGCAAGCGTTCCAAGGCAGAAGTCGCTGCCGGCAGAGAGCTCGATTTCTGAGAAGTACGACATTGCAGGGGCGATCGACGATTCCTCTGCGAGCTGCACCACCGCTCGCTCCACGGTATCCAGCGCTTTCTTGGTGAGATGGACGATGAAGCCGCCGGCGTGGCCCGGATCGACCATGCGTTCGACCATGCCGTGGTTGGCAAGTCGGTCGATCTTCTTGGTGACCGCCCCAGATGTGACGATGAGTGCCCGATACAGATCGGTCGGGCGCATTGCGTAGGGCGGGCCTCCTCGGCGCAGTGCTAGCAGGACGCACATGTCCGACCCGCTGATGTTCCATAGATGCTGACACATCCGATCAAAGCTACGCTCCACCAGAGTGCCCAGGCGCATAGAGCAAATCGCCAGCAGGAAATTCGACAGATCGAGATCGTTCCGCTCGTACCGCCATTGCCGCGTGATGAGTTCGATGTGGCTGCTGCTTGATAAGAAGGGCCTCCTGTTCGAGTCAGAAGGTGCGGCAGCTACTTGGTCCTTGCTGGCTCGCTTCTCGGCGGCGGTACTCATAGAATTGCTTCCTTGGACGATGTCACGACTGCCGCCGAATGAGCGACTGCGCATCATCTTACGCAGTTTTTCCAGGCGACAAGAATCAATATGCGGCCGGAAACGAGCCGACGATCGGCGATTCGCGCGCTCTACAATTTTCAGCCTCAATCAAGAAAACTTCATCTTGAGATCTTCCGGGGAAGATAATATGATGGGCGTTGCGAAGCGCTTTTCGTCTGGGGAACTATGGAGACAAGTATGAAGATGCAGTCTGAGACATCCGGGTGTAGCGCCGGTGCGACTCTGCCGATCAACGGACTGTCCTATGTAAAAGGCGACACAAGCTGCCCTCTGAGCGGTTTTACCGTTTCCGCGCTGCTAGCCGACACAGTGAAGCACCACGGGCAGCGTCCTGCGGTCGTATTTCGTGCGCAGGGCGTCCGTTGGAGTTGGCAGGAATTTGCCTCAGAGATCGACGCCATGGCGGCTGGCCTGCATGCGTTGGGGCTGCGGCGGGGGGATCGTATCGGCATCTGGTCTCCAAACCGATTCGAATGGGCGGTGACGCTGTTCGCGGCCGCTCGGCTCGGTCTGGTGTTGGTCAACGTCAACCCAGCCTATCGGCTTGCAGAACTTGAGTACGCACTGAACAAGGTTGGCTGCAAGGCTATCGTCGCGCCAGAGTCCTTCAAGAGTTCGCGGTACCTGGAGATGTTGCAAGCATTAGCTCCTGAGTTGCAAAGCAGCGAGCCAGGCGATTTGCGCGCAGCAAAGCTGCCCGCGTTGCGGTGGGTGATCCGCATGGAGGACGTGCCCACGCCTGGCATGCTGACCTGCCGACAGGTGTTCGCCTGTGGTGAGGGGGTGTCGGTTGATGAGCTGGACGCGATTACGGCCGGGCTCGATGCCGACGACCCGATCAACATTCAGTTCACCAGTGGCACCACCGGCGCCCCCAAGGGGGCAACCTTGACGCACCGGAACATTGTTAACAACGCGCGGTTTGTGGCCATGGCCATGAATCTGAGCGAGACGGATCGATTGTGCGTGCCCGTGCCGCTATATCACTGTTTTGGCATGGTGATGTCTGTGCTCGCGTGTAGCGCGACCGGCGCGTGCATGGTATTCCCAGGCGAGACGTTTGATCCGTTGATCACCATGGCGGCTGTGAGCGAGGAACGTTGCACCGCGCTGCACGGCGTCCCGACGATGTTCATCGCGCAGCTTGATCACCCCGACTTCGGTAAGTACGATTTCTCCAGTTTACGAACGGGCATCATGGCCGGCGCACCTTGTCCGGTTGAAGTGATGAAGCGGGTGGTGGCGGATATGCACATGGCTGAAGTCACGATTGCCTACGGCATGACGGAAACAAGTCCGGTCTCTTTCCAGAGCGCTACGGACGATCCGCTCGATAAGCAGGTCTCTACTGTGGGGCACATTCAGCCGCATTTGGAGTGCAAGCTCGTCGACGTGGACGGGAATGTCGTGCCGGTCGGCGCAACCGGCGAGCTGTGCACTCGTGGCTATTCGGTCATGCTTGGCTATTGGGATGATGAAGCGCGAACCAACGAATCGATTCGCGACGGCTGGATGCATACCGGTGACTTGGCTACGATCGATGCCGACGGCTACTGCAATATCGTCGGCCGCGTGAAAGACATGCTCATTCGGGGCGGTGAGAACGTCTACCCGCGCGAGATTGAGGAATTCCTCTTTCTCCATCCCAAAGTGCAGACGGTGCAGGTGTTTGGTGTACCCGACCAGAAGTACGGGGAGGAAATTTGCGCTTGGATTGTGCTCAAGCCGGGCCAGGATGCCACCGAGGACGAGATTCGATTCTTTTGCCGCGACCAGATCGCGCACTTCAAGATCCCTCGCTATATCCGCTTCGTTAAAGACATGCCACTGACGGTGACGGGCAAAGCGCAAAAGTTCGTCATGCGCGAGAGCATGATCCGCGAACTCAGTCTGCCCGAAAGCAAGACTGCATAACGGAATTCAATAGGCAATGGCCGCGTGCCAGCAAGATGATTGTGCGGGTTGGGGTGAGACTAAATATCGCTCAGGCCTGCCCAGTTCAAGTAGCGGCTGGCTCGTCAATGGACTCCGATGAGCGTGATGATGGGATGGCGCTAAATCACGTTTGGGTGGAACGGGAGTTCCAATGGTCTATTGCCTCCATTGCGTTCCAGTCCCCAAGTTAAAACGACGGCAGGCTCCGTTCGATCGAGCGTTGTTTCAGTGCACCTCAAGATTGCATGTAAGCC